>JAKMGR010000606.1 GCA_022424805.1 Verrucomicrobiales bacterium | reverse complement strand
CAAATTCTGACGGGTCCTCTTCAGAATTATCAGCTTCACTTTCTATTGCAGCGAGTTCTTCTGCTGGCTCGTCGGAATCGATAAATTCGTCAGCTGTTTCATCGGAAAGGTCATCCTCAAAAGCCAATTCCTCATCCTGGGTATTCGAATTCTCATCCAATTTCACGACCTGAACGGTGACGCTTTTACTGGTGATAGGCTTGGTCTCGTCTTCTGCAGGGCTTTCGTCGGCCGCTATCTCCTCCACCGCAGCCTCTTCCTCTATCGTCTCTTCAGCGGGTTCCTGCTCCCGTTCCTCCGTTGGTCTTGTTTCAGCTGACGCTTCAACCACCTGTTCCTCTTCGAGTTCGTCCGTGTCCGGCTCGAAAGGAGATATCTCCTTCGGCTTTGCGGGACGGCGACGTTGCTGACGTTTTTTCTTCGAGAAAGCGCCAACGAATTCATCAAGTTCGTCTTTATCAATCCACGAGTCGCTCATATTCCTCTCGATCAAGTGATGAAGGATCGGGATCCTCGTATAAGTAAATCCGCCCCTCAAATTCGGCGGCCAGCTGGTCGAATACCAAAGATGACGGTGACGGGCGATCACGGAGCATCGCTACCGGAACGGCGATACGACTTGCCTCGCGGAAATCGCGATGCTCGGGGATGACCGTTTCGAACACCATATCTGCAGGAAGTAGATCTCGAAATTCTCGCTGATCGTCTAGATTGGACGGGTCATCGGGGTCAGCGAGGGCGAGAAGAAAGCCTGCCATGCGCGGACCATCATCGCCAACGCGTGCTTTAACGGAGGCGAGCATTCGCAGAATTTGCGGAAGGCTACGAAGGCAGAGCGGTTCGGGTCGCTCGGGTACGACAATGTAGTCCGCAGTCTCGCAAATACTTAGGGTGACAGGAGTAATTCCAGTCGGAGTATCATAGAGAAGGAGATCGTAGCCGATATCGGACAGGGCCTTATTCAAATCGGAAACCCGCTCGGGAGATGCAACCAAGGCCTGATCCGCACCGAGCATTTCATCGAGGGAATCCTTGCTGCCGCGGGTGATTAAACCCAATTCAGGCAGATTCGTCCGTATCAGTGCCTCTTGTATCGATTCCTCGTCGCATTGCGAGGGATTGGACAGAAAATCATAAAATCCCGTAGCATTTTTAGATTTTTCTGTGAGCGAAAACCCGATGCCACCTTGAAGGTCCGCGTCCACGAGCAAAACCCTCCAGCCGCGTTTGGCGAGAGAGTAGCTGAGATTTACGGCGATCGTGGTTTTTCCGACACCGCCTTTTTGACTGATCAATGCAACTGTTGTCACAGGGAAGAAATATTAAAATTTTAGAAATCTAACGCAGAAATTTAGGTTATTCGAATCATTTTCAACAGTTTGCGATCTTTGTGGGGCAAATTCTTGTGTTGTCTCCTCGATTTCGTTATGATACCAGACCCACTTCCAAAACGGTCGATGACCTAATTTATCTAATGAGATCCACGAAAACCAAGCTCCTTGTCACCCTTGCCTCCATCGCTGCCCTCGGTATTTTTTCGGCCCAGTCCGATCAAATCAAGATGAAGGACGGAACGACTCACGAAGGTCGAATCACCCTGGAGACGGATGACATCGTAAAGATCGAAGTCTCCATTTCTGCATCGATCAAAGAAACCAAACTACTTTCCCGCAAAGACATTCTCAACATCACGAAGGATGATCCCGCAGATCTTGAATTTAACAAGCTGCAGGGATTGATCCCAACGGGATCGTTGATGTCCGCAGATGCCTACAAGAGTCTGATTGAGACAGGTCCGAATGCCTTTCTCACGAAATATCCCGATAGCTCTCACGTCGAGCCTGTTAAAAAGATCAAGGCCACTCTGGAAGAGGAACTCGATAAGGTGGAGCGCGGCTTTATCAAGTTGGAAGAAGACTGGGTGAGCCCGCAGGAAAAGGCGCAGTTCCCCGAGTTGGTTCGCTCGCGAATTGGTTTGCTCCGCATGCAGCGCATAGCCAAGGGAGGAAATCACAACTCTATCATTGGCGCGATGCGTGAATTTGAGAACCTTGAGGAAAACTACTACGGTACTCCTGCTTTTCCTCGCGCTGTGGAACTCGCTAAGCAGCTTCTCCCAAATCTCGTTGCGCAACTACAGAGAATGTCCCGCGATGTAGATTATCGGAATGCTGAATTTGAGCGGACGAAAGCGCAAATGGACGAAATCGCTCGCCAAGGCATCGATGCCGCTCGTGCAAGAGAAGAAGCCCAATACCAGGCTGGTCTTGCTGCCGATAAAAAGGCAGGCATTCGCTGGGTTCGCCTGAACGCCCGATCCAAAGCATCGATTGATGGATATTTTAAAATGGCATCTGATGAGATGAAATCCTTGAACACCTTTGATATCGAAGGATTGAAAAAGCAGAGCGGGGCACTCAAAGAGGTCGACGAGCTCATCGCGAAAAACAATTTTCTTCTCGCAGAATCGAAATTGGAGGACGCGGCGAAAATCCCAACTCGGATCAATGCTGATCCCAAGAAGAAATACTCGAAAAACGGAAGCAAGGGATCCTATCTCTCGACCCTGAAGACGAAGCTGAACCAGCAGAAGGCCAAACAGAAAGAGTTGGCCAAGGCACAGGAAGAAGCAGCAAAATCTCAGGCGCTCTCTAAAAACATGAAGAGTGACAAGTCCGACAAGAAAGACGCTGCCGAAGGCAAAGACAAGCAGAAGGCGGCCGAGGAAGCTCTAGCAGCTCTTGCCGCTTCAGCTCCAAAGAAAAAGGAAGAAGAAGAAAAGGCTTCCCAAAGCAAAACCAAGTCGAAGAAGTCATCCAAGCGGGATGAAAATGAAGAAGAGAAAGAAGAGAAGCGCGAGCGAATACGGTCCAGTGGTGGCGGAGGTGGAATTTCCATCACCCGCATCATTCAGATTGGAACGGTCCTCCTGCTGATCGCGGTCGTCGCGTTCAAATATCTCGGAATTGGCGGCAACAAAGAATAGTCCGCTTTTGGGCTGATCAAACAGGGTTAGGTGAGCGACCTGACCCTGTTGCTTCCCCAACCCAACCCTGTTGGTCCGCCATGGGTAGCTCATACTCGCGAAAAACGTGTCGCGAGAACGGTGGTTTCGATCACACGAGTTCGAACTCTCTATCCATCTGAGAGGAGATGAGCTTGAGCCGCTCGAGGTTTCCTCCTCCGACTTCGGCGGCGCACCAGCCGTGATAGTTGATTTCCCGGAGTGCGTTGCAGACGTCAGGAAAGTCGAGGTCGCCTTCTCCGATGTCGGTGAATTTGTTTTCGGCGCGGGAGAATCCCTTCACGTCGAGCTTGATGATACGCTTTCCGAGATCTCGAATCCAATCGCCGGTATTGCCGTACTTCCAGTGGTTGCCAATATCGAACTGCATCCCGACCCAGGGTGAGTCAAACTCGTCGATAAAGTGCACAAATTTCTCGGCTGTCTGATCGGCACCGCCTTCGTGATCGTAGCAGAAATGGTTCCAGACGTTTTCAACCGCGATCGCGACGCCTAGTTCAGACGCTAAAGGAATTGCCTTTTTCATGTTGGTGACGGTCCGGTTCCAGACTTCGTCCTCTGTGCCGTCTTTTCCGTGTCCCACGACGAGAAGAACGGTGTTGCCTCCGACAGCTTTCGTTTGTTCCAACGCTCCGAGTAGATTTTTCAATGCCTCGGCGCGAACGGATTCATCTGGGTCCGAGTGTCTCACCTGCCAGTGGGCTGCACAAACTGATCCGTCGACCGGCAGTCCGCTTTCCGCGATCGCAGCATTCACTTCTTCGATGTTGATGCCGGGAGCCGACAACTCAATGCCGTCAAAACCAGCTTCCTTCACCGCCTTGAATTTCTCGACAAGGGTTTCGCCCTCTTTGGCCATGCCAATTTTTAAGGTCTTGTAAAAACGCCCCGCCAGAGTCGACTCGTTGGCGCGAAGCAGTGGCGTATTCCCTAAAGCAGCGAGCGTCCCCATGGAAGCAAGTGCAGATGAAGACAGAAAGTTTCTACGTGAGGTGTTATCCATTCTCCTATCTCGCGTGATCGACCTAGATTGGTCAAGATGATTCGCGGCGCAAAGAGTCGACACCGAACAGGGCTAGATCGACTTCAACCGTTCTGAGATTACCTTGGGATACGCGACATGCTCCTTCGTCTGAATACGCGCCTGGAGGGCTGCGGGAGTATCGTCGGGTTGGATAGGGACTCGCTCCTGCCGAAGAATCTCCCCTGTGTCGACCCCAGCATCGACGAGATGGATCGTGCATCCGGACTCTGCATCGCCGGAATCGATCGCCTTTATACATGCGTGGAGACCGGGGTATTTGGGAAGCAGGGAAGGGTGCAGATTCAGCATTTTCCCAGCAAAAGCGGAAAGCAGCGGCTCGCGAACGATTCGCGTGAACCCGGCGAGAGCCACGAGATCGATCGATGCAGCCTGCAGTCGGTCGAGAATTTCCTTCAGGGCCGCGTCGGTGAGGTGTCCGCCTTTTGTGGTGCCCGGATCAATCGCGATAGCGGGCACGCCGAACTCAGCAGCTATGTCGAGAATACCCGCATTGGAAACGTCGGACATTACGAGAGCAACCTCACCTCCTAGCTTTCCGTCGGCTGCGGCCTGGAGGATGGATCGGGCGTTAGAGCCCGTTCCCGAACCGAGAATCGCAACTCGCTTGGGGCGGTCCGCAGCTTCCGCCATGTCGGATAGTGTGGCGCTGGTTGATTTGCCGGGAACCAGAGAGAGAATGCGTATCTCGATGCCAAGTCGGTCGAGCAGAGCTCTCTCTTCATCGATGAGCGAGTCGGGGGTGTAGTCGCCACCCTTGGTGTAAATGTGGGGGTGAATGGCTTCGATCACGCAGCTGGCGCGACGATCTTCAAAAACAACAACGTGATCAACGAAGTGGAGTGCACAGAGCATTTCAGCGCGTTCCTCCGCTGAATTGATTGGTCGGCCCGGGCCTTTCAATTCGCGAACCGAGTCGTCTCCGTTTATCGCGACGACAAGAGCATCTCCCAATGCAGCTGCCTCAGAAAGGTAGCGAACGTGACCGACGTGAAGCAGGTCAAAAGCCCCGTTTGTTAGAACGAGCTTTTTACCGCTTTTCTCAAACTCTTGGCGGAGACTGGCTATCTCTTCCAGTGAACTGATGAATCCTTTCGGCATTATCCGAATGTATGTCTCAATTTCCGCTTTTCACAATCCGGTTTTCCACGGAGACTACGCCCATGCACGATCCCCGTATTGATCAACTCGCCCGCCAACTCGTCCGCTACTCTACCGCCACAAAGCGCGGAGAAAATGTTCTCATCGAATTATTCGACGTTCCCGAGGAAATGGGGATTGCGCTAATTCGAGAAATTCGCGCCGTTAAAGCGACTCCCTTTATCAATATTCACAACGCGAAGATCAGCCGTGAGATAGGTAGGGGAGCAACCGAGGAGCAGTATGCCGCGATCGCAAAAAACGCGATGCATCAGATGAAAAACATGGACTGCTATATTGCGATTCGGGGCAGTCACAATGTGAACGAGCTCTCTGATGTGCCTGCGAAAAAGATGCAGATGCTCTCCACGAAGATGCGTCCCGTTCTCAACGAGCGCGTCAACAAGACTCGCTGGTGTGTCCTGCGCTGGCCGAATCCGTCCATGGCGCAGAGTGCCGGGATGTCGACCGAGGCATTCGAGGATTTCTACTTCCGGGTTTGCCTCCTCGAATACAAAAAGCTGAGTCGCGGGATGAATGCGCTCGCGAAATTAATGACCGAAACCAATGATGTCCACATCATTGGGCCGGGAACCGATCTGCGATTCAGCATTGCTGGATTGCCCGGAATCGCTTGTGGAGGGCAACACAATATTCCTGACGGAGAGTGCTTCACTGCGCCGGTGAAAAAATCCGTCGAAGGTGTCATCAGCTACAATGCTCCCTCCATCTACCAAGGGATTGCTTTCGACAATGTGAAGCTGGAGTTTGATAAGGGGAAAATCGTCAAAGCGACTGCGAACAATACTAAGGCGATCAACAAGATTTTCGACACCGACCCGGGAGCGCGCTATGTCGGGGAGTTCGCGATTGGATTCAACCCTGAGATCAAGGAACCAATGCGCGACATTCTCTTCGACGAGAAGATCGCAGGTAGTTTTCATTTCACTCCGGGCCAGGCCTACGACATCGCTGATAATGGAAATCGCAGTTCGGTTCACTGGGACCTCGTTAACATTCAGCGTCCCGACTACGGAGGCGGTGAAATCTGGTTCGATGGAAAGTTGATTCGCAGGAACGGTCAGTTCGTTCCGAAATCGCTCCAATCGCTCAATTACTAGCCCTCGCGTCGATGCTGAAGTCGATCGCCTGCCTCTGCGTTGGAGGTGCTCTCGGAGCACTTTCGCGTTGGGGGCTGCACTACTGGATGGATGCAAAATGGGGAGTAAACTCCCATTTCCCCTGGGGTATTCTGCTGGTGAACGTCCTAGGGTGTTTCCTCTTCGGTTGGCTATTTACCCTCTTCGAGCAAAAGGAGTGGTTTTCCGATGCAATCCAGTTGGCCGTTTTCACGGGCTTTCTTGGTAGCTTCACGACTTTCTCGACCTTCGGTTGGAATACCCTTGAGCTTCTCCGAATCGGGCAGCCCATGATGGCCTTCGGTAATATTGCCGCGAGCGTGATTCTGGGACTCGTAGCAGTGTGGGCAGGATTTTCGCTGGGGCGCTGATTGCGATAGCTTACGACTGCGGTGGCGCCATCTTTTCCAACTCCGAGATTTCCTTTCGAAAGCCACTGCTGAGAATGGGAAATCGACACCAGGTTTTCGGATCGAGATTCTTGTCGTCGACGTGAAATCCGGGGGCGTATCGTTCGCGCTTCCACTGGTTGCGACTCCAGAGACGGAAAAACTTGATGGCCCATGCTTTGAGCTGATCGGCGCTGTAGGACTCCTGCGTTTCGCACAGTCGCGTCCATACTTCGGCAGGAAGTTTCTTGTCGCGAATGGCAAGCTTTTCAATGGCCTCGAGAACGGGATAGGGCATCAGGTCACCTTCGTCCGTCTGGTTTTCTTCGCTGGGTCGGAGCTCGGCGGTGGGGGCCTGAGCGTTGATCACACTCAATTCGGGAATAGCTGGAATGTCGGGCTCGCATCCGATATTCTCGAGCCAGCGCAACCAATCGCGAAGGAAGGCTTTGTCGATTCCCGAGATCGGACACAAGCCGCCGCTCGTATCACCATCCATCGTCGCATAGCCGACAGCAGCCTCGGAACGGTTGCTGGTTGAGAGGAGTAGGGCATTCCGAATATTCGTCAGCATCCACACCCCGGGTGAGCGCACGCGTGCCTGAATGTTCTGCATTGCGATGTCATCCGTCTCCCAGTCAAGGTCGCGACCGATGCCACCTTCGAGCATGGCGTGGTAACGCTGCACGATTTCGTCGATTTCCCATTCCTGAAACTCAGAGCCGATTGCCGTGGCGACTGTCTCAGCCGCACTGCGCGTTGTTTCGGAACTGTTTCGTGTTGCCTGATAGACGCAGGTGAGCAGTTGCTCCATCGGCGAGCGGTTCCCGAAATCGATGTGGCCCAGCTTTTCGCGGAAGCGATCTTCACCAAGATCGAGAATTGCGAGGTCCGTCATCAACTTGACGAGAACGGCGCAGGCAGCGGAGTCGGCGCCGCCACTGAGTGAGACCACGAAGCCACCGGAGTAGCTTTTTCGGAGATAGTCGAACAGTCCCAGAGCGATAACTCGGGAAAATTCTTCCTCCTTCGTCTCTTCTCCAATAGCCGATTCGGCGTTTTCAAATTTCACGGCACCCTTCCACGGGGGTGAAAAATCGACCGATACAGAGAGGTCGTCTGCTTCTCCGACAATCGGACGATGACTCACCTGGCGTGCCTGATGCATGCGCGTCAGATTCAAATCAATCGTCGCGGCTGTGAGAACATGATCGTGAAACAAAAACCGTTTCCCTTCAGCGAGGTAGTCGCCTCCGCATGCAATCACAGTACCACCGTCATAAATGATTCGGCCTGCTTCGTTGCCCAGCAGGTTGGCATAAACATAGCCACAGGCAAAAGCGCGGGATCCCTCGAGAACGAAGCGCTCACGAACCTGTTGTTTTCCAAAAGCAAAATGGCTCGCGCTGGGATTGAAGATCAAATCGACACCGCGTCGGGCAAGACGAGTTCCGGGACGATCAGCGACCCACGCGTCTTCACAAATTTCGAAACCGAGGCGAATGCCACCCACATCAAAAACGAGATCGCCGAGAGGGATCGTCTTTTTCCCCATCTCCACCGACTCTGCCTGTCCAACCGGCCATGGCTTGAACCAGCGAGGTTCATAGTGGAGTCCGTCGCCGGCGAGGTTCTGCTTCGCGACAAAGCCGACAATCTCTCGGTCGACAATGAGAGCGACAGCGTTGTAGACCGAACTTTCAAACCAGAGGGGAAGACCGACAGCCACAACAATGCCCTCGCATTCTTTTGCCAGATCCTTCAGAGAATCGAGGGAACGCTCTCCCACTTCAGGGGCGAGAAACATGTCTTCGCAGCCGTAGCCAGTCAGCGCGAGTTCTGGGAGGCAGAGGAAACCAACTCCCGTATCACGAGCCTCGACTACAGCGCTGACGGCACGACGCACGTTACCCTTCCAGTCGAGAGGGACCTGGTTCAAAGACGCTGCTCCTGTGACGATGCGATTCATGAAATGACTTTGTTAATGTTCGTCAGATTTGGTTTTCGGGCAATGAGTTGTTTTATCAGGAAAACGGGATGGAATTGGTTGCCGCCGGGGCTCCTTCAGATTACTCGTCTTCATGCCAGACCTGTATCCGTTAGCCCGCCGGATTCTCTTTTCATTCGACGCAGAAACCGCTCATCACCTCACTCTTTGGGGAATGAAGATGGCCCATTCGGCAGGATTCTTGTCCGGGCTGACCGGAGGTAAAAAATCGATCGATTCAAATCCGCTTGAGGTGATGGGGCTCACATTTCCAAACCGGGTTGGTCTGGCGGCTGGACTGGATAAAAAAGGCGAAGCTGTGAGTGCCCTCGGAGATCTAGGATTTGGTCACGTGGAAATTGGGACGGTGACACCTCGTCCCCAGCCGGGAAACGAAAAGCCGAGGCTGTTCCGATTGAAGGAATACGAGGCAATTATCAATCGGATGGGATTCAACAATCCCGGTGTGGATGGGCTTCTTGAGAATGTGAGTCGCTCTCGAAAGGAGTTCGATGGAGTTTTAGGGATCAATGTGGGCAAGAATTTCGATACTCCGAACGAAGACTTTCTCTCTGACTACCTGGATTGCTTCGAGGCTGTCTACGGCGCGGCCGACTACGTGACTGCGAATCTCTCTTCGCCCAACACGAAGGGGCTTCGAGATCTGCAAAGTGCTGACACTTGCCGCGAACTGATTCAGAAGCTGCAGGAAAAGCGTGATGAATTGAAGCCGATGCATGGCGACAAGTCGGTTCCCATCGTGATCAAGATCGCTCCGGATTTATCAGATGGCGCGATCAAGGGCTTGGCTGAGGTGTTCAGCGAAACGAAAATCGATGGAGTCATCACGACGAATACGACAATCGAACGCGCCGCTGTTTCCGGTCATCCACAAGCGGAAGAGGCTGGTGGGTTGAGTGGTGCTCCTCTGACAGACCATTCGACCGAAGTCCTCGCGCTACTGCGAAGGGAAATGGACGATCAGGTTCCGATCATCGGATCAGGTGGCGTGATGGCTGCTGCTGACGCGCAGGCCAAGTTCGATGCCGGCGCCGCTTTGGTGCAGGTCTACACCGGACTGGTGTATCGCGGACCAGAGCTGGTGCGGGAGATCGCGGGGCTCGGCTGATTCGATGCGATTCTTACGGCGCCGATGAAAATCAGAAGAAAGAAGTGGCATTGAGGGGTCCACTTTTCTCCAAGACTCTCCTCAACAACAAAGTCCTGAAAGTCGGATTCTTCCGCCTCGAATTCTGCCACCTTAAGCCGACTTAGCCTCGGGCAGCATGTAATCGAGCAGTGCTCCCAATCGCTCCCGCATATCGGAGCGGGGGGCGATCATGTCGATCAGGCCGTGTTCGAGAAGGAACTCCGCCGTTTGGAAGCCGGGAGGCAAATCCTGATGCGTCGTTTCTTTGATGACTCGAGGGCCGGCAAAACCAATCATGCAACCTGGCTCAGCCATGTTGATGTCTCCCAGAGTCGCAAAACTTGCGGTAACTCCACCCGTGGTCGGATGAGTCAAAATAGAAATAAACGGAAGTCCCGCCTCGTGATGGCGAGCCAGTGCACCGCTCGTTTTTGCCATCTGCATGAGGCTGAAAATTCCTTCGTGCATGCGTGCGCCACCGGAGGCACTGACAATAATTGTGCCGCGCTTTTCTTCTGTCGCAACTTCGATTGAGCGAGTCAGCTTTTCTCCCACGGCTGATCCCATGCTCGCGCCAAGGAAACGGAAATCCATCACGCCGAGAGTGACGGGCTTATTCTGGATGAGTCCGCGCCCTGTGAGGACGGCGTCGCGGAGACCGGTCTTTTTCTGGTAGGATTTGACCTTGTCCATGTAGCCTTTGAAGCCAAGGGCATCGATGGAATTGAGGTTGGGGTCCAACTCTTCGAAAGAATCCGGATCGAGCAGCATTTCGACACGCTCTTGCGAAGTAAGCATGAAGTGATGATCACACTTCGTGCAGACACGGTGGCGCTGCTTCAAAGTAATCTCGTCGATGATCGCGCCGCAGGACGGGCATTTGTTCCACAGGCCTTCCGGCATGTCGGACTTCTTTTTCCCGAGCGACTTGATTGAACGCTTTTTGAAAATTCCCATAACGAAAAATCGTTGGAGTGTGCGGCTGTCTGTGTGTGGAGAAGATTGGCTGGGCAGCCAATCACTGACGCAATTATGGCGAAAATCGAACCGATCTCAACCGAAATCGAGCATTTGACAGCTGATTGAGTCTCATCCGCGCAAAACGGAGATTGCAGCAATAGTAGGGATTTTAGCCTCAGATAGCAGTGTTGCTGCACATTCGGAAGCCGTTGCCGCTGTGGTGATTACGTCATCCAAAATCAGCACTCCAAAGTCATCCGTTTCAGGCAATTTGAGTCTCCTTTTTGGCGCATAGGCACCCTCCAGATTTGTGAGGCGCTCTTTTCGGTCAAGTTTTGCCTGGCGGACGGAATGTTTGACTCGTTTCAGCGCAGGGAACAACTGCAGATCCACATCTTCCCCGATGAGCGGCTGGCTTCGTAGAATGAATTCCCGCGCGATTTCGTGCGATTGATTGAATCCTCGCTTTCGCATCCGTCGGGAATGTAGCGGAACTGGCACAACGAGCCAGAGTGGAGTGTCGCGGAGGCGATCATCCTTCCAGACTCGCGTCATTAATTCTCCCATGAGCTGCGAGATCGAGATTCGTTTGCCGTATTTGTAGGCATGCATCAGCTCCCGCGCCATCCCGCTGCTTCGATACGCGCTGATTGCGTAGTCGATGACGAGCTCCCGTCCTCCGCAATTTACGCAACCGAATCGACTGGGGGTTTCCCCCTCATAGC
>JAKMGR010000598.1 GCA_022424805.1 Verrucomicrobiales bacterium | reverse complement strand
GATCTGATAAAAAGGATTCCCCTCCTCGCGCTCGCTCTGGAAAACCATCTTTGCCCCATCGGCAGAAAAATACCCTTCCCCGGCCCGGCGCCCCTCGAAGGTCAGCTGTCGCGTCCCATCCAGCAAGAGCCCCTCATTTTTCTCGTCCGCATTTGCTGGAAAAAGGAATCCCACTACCGAACAGTACAGTGCCCAGCAGGGTGAAATGAAAAACCCAATTGAGTTATGTCTTCGACCCAACAGGGTTGAATGGAAAAAAGAGAACGCTCGATTCATGCTCTATAATACGCGTAGTTTGTAGATTGCGAACATACACCTTTTGTTCAAACATTCCGTAATGACGGCACCCGTCGTAACTCGATTCGCCCCCAGCCCAACCGGACACCTTCACAAAGGCCATGCCTACGCCGCGTTGCAGGCCTCGAATTTTGCGAAGAAACACGGCGGCCGATTCCTTCTCCGCATCGAAGATATCGACCATACCCGATGCAATTCAGAGAACGCCGAGCAAATCCTCGAAGACCTCAGATGGCTCGGAATTGAGTGGGAAGAACCCGTCCGCATTCAAAATCAACACCTAAACGAATACCGGGAAACCGCCGGCAAGCTCGAACAACACGGCTTTCTCTACCCCTGCTTCTGCACGAGAAAAGACATCCAGCGGGAAATCGAACGCGCTGGCCAGGCCCCCCATGGCAGCGAAGGACCACTCTACCCCAGCACTTGTCGCCATTTGTCGAAAGACGAGCAAAAAGCCCGCATTGCAGCCGGTGAGGCCCACGCTCTGCGCCTCGATCTCAAGCGTGCAATGAACGAAATCGGGCAGGAATTGACCTGGCAGGACAGAATTCACGGAGAACAAAAATGCCGGCCCGAACTCCTTGGCGACGCCGTCATTGTCCGAAAAGACATCGGAACCAGTTACCACCTCGCCGCAGTCCACGACGACGCCCTGCAGGGAATCACCGACATCGTCCGCGGTGAAGACCTTTTTGAATCCACCAACCTGCACCGGGTTTTGCAGGAACTATTGAACTTGCCCGTCCCAAGCTACCATCACCACAAATTGCTGACCGACGAAAAGGGAAACCGACTCGCGAAACGAGACAAAGCGATCACCTTGAAGAGTTTGCGCGAAAGCGGAGTGAGTGCGGAGAGTTTGAAGTCTCAGGTTTCCAGTGTTTAATAACGGTCCGCGAAGCGATTATGACTTTTCACCCACTAGCCAATTCCGCCGACATCGAGGAAGGAAAAGGCCACCCATTTAAACTCGACGGCCATCGCATCGCCCTGGTCCGTCACAAAGGTGAGATTTATGCGATCGATGACCTCTGCCCTCACGCAGACGCCTCCATGGCTTTCGGTCCTGTCGAAAACGGCTGCATTGCCTGCCCTTGGCATTTCGCCGAATTTCGCCTCGAGACTGGAGAAGTTCTTAGCGGCCCTGCCACTCGCGACGTCCGCAGCTACCGGGTCCGGGAAGTCGAAGGCAAAGTCGAAGTTTGCGTGGATCTAAACCGACAGGGTGAGCCGTGGAAAAGTAGTTCGGAAGACGAAACCTCTACTTGACGGAAACCGCCTCCACTGGCAGATTCCGCCCTCGCGAAATTCACCTGATTCCGATCAGCGAAATTTGCGGCAAATCCCAAAGTTTTGGTTCGGTGGCTGAGTGGTCGAAAGCGCTTCTTTGCTAAAGAAGTGAACCCGAAAGGGTTCCGTGGGTTCGAATCCCACCCGGACCGTTTTTTGATTCTCTGAACTCTCGATTGCAGGGATCTCGAAACGGGAAGGAGTTTTCAAAATGCGAGTCAAGGCCACCGATCAGCGAACTGAGGTAATTAACATCAGCCTGGGGCCGTTCGGAAATGCACCTATCTCTTGGCGGCGATCGAACATGCCTTGGAACGAAACATTATCGTGGTGGCAGCCGCCGGCAACGAGGAGCCGACAAGCCTGGCGTTTCCTGCGGCTCATTAAAATGTCCTTTCTGTAGGTGCGGTCGATGCAGAAAACACACTAGCTTACTTCTCCAATTCGGGTGAAACGCTAACCCTCTCTGCTCCAGGTGTCGGCATCATATCAGTTTACAACGAAGGACAATACGTTCTCGGCAGCGGCACT
>JAKMGR010000592.1 GCA_022424805.1 Verrucomicrobiales bacterium | reverse complement strand
GCAGTGCCTCGACTGCTTCGAGGGTTTCGCCCTTATTGATCACCAGTTGATAGGCTTTGGCAACCCCCTCTTCTGATCCTGTCGAAGCGAGAGTGCGAGCGTGAAAGAGGAGTAGCGCTTCGGATGGTTCCTTCCCAAAGGTTGCTACGATTTCCGCTGCGTAGTCTGGTGCGGACAGGTTATCGAAAGTGTCACCGAGACGCAGACGCAGCTTTTCATTTGCGTGAACATAGAGGTCGAACAGTTTTGAAATCTGTTCCGGGCTGCTGACTCGACAGAACATTTCTCGGACTAGGTCGATAATCCAATCCCAATCGAGTTCGAAGTTCCTAACGAGGAGATCAAAGTCAGGGGCTTCCTTTGCGACTATCGCGAGTTCGAAGGCTGTCGAAAGTCGGAACTCGTTTTTGTAGTCCATCACTTCCGGGTCGACTTCATATTTCATCCAAGCCTGTCTTTCTTCGGGGGAAATGGCTTCTTTATCAAGGAGGAATGGGCAAAGGTCGTGAATGATTACCACTTCACGATCCGGGAAATGTCTCGCCATCGTATCACTGGCATCTTCGAGCAACTCTTCGAGCATGGGGCGAAGTGTCTCGGCTGGAAGACTGGCACATGTTTTCCGATATCTCATTCGCTCTAGGAGGATTGAGAGTGACACCCCGAGTTCCGGGGCGTGGCTGGTTATCTTCTGCAGCCGATCCTCCGCAGCAATCACCGTTTCTGGGGGAGCTTCTAAAAGCCATCCGAGAAGGGAATCCATTCTCCGAATTTCAAAGGCAGATTGTTCAGGTGAAATCGTTTCGAGAAACCTCAGTAATCGTTCGCAAGTCTCCTCGTCGTGGCGGGACTCAAATCGATTGGACTCGAGAAGGAACGCATTTTTCAATCCCCTTGCTTCGAATGTATCCAGCGTTGCCTCGGTGAAAAATAGCGATCTCTCTCCACGGCTCGCCAGTAAATCCAAGGCTACGCTTCGAACAATACGATCATCGTGATTCAGATTTTGAATCAGATTTTCGGCAGAGAAAACGGACATTGGAAGATTGCTTTGTCAGGAATGAACACAGTGTTCGAGAAGGATGTCGTAGACGTCCGTTGCCTCGACTGTCTCTGCCAATTCGGTATTGGTGAAACTACCAATCATTAGAGGGTGATCTTCAGGGGCCTCTGGGATTCGGCCGTGCGAACCTTTGACAAGACTTGCGTCCAGTGGGATGACATCCATCAGCATGCGAAAGCCGAGTAATTTTCGAAGTAGCCGATTTGCGATATGCAGTTTGGGAAACCTGAGTTTGGGATCAACGAAAAGTTCCACCGGGTCATATCCCGGCTTGCGATGGATGTCGACGCAGCGAGCGAAGTCAGGTGCTTTGCGATCACTTTTCCAGTAGTAGTAGGTGAACCAGCTTCGCTCGTCTGACACAATCACAAAATCTCCACTCCGCTCGTTGTTGAGTCCTCGTGGTTTTTGGTCTTCTTCGTCGTAGACTTCGGCGACGCCTTCAGTTTCACGCAGGAGTTTGGCTACCTCGTCTCTGATGGAGGGATCGTTCACATAAATGTGTGCGACTTGATGGTCCGGGATTGCAAAAGCCTTGCAATTGCCGAGGTCGAGGACCTCCCGCTTCAATTCGTCCCGCCATGAAATCCATCCTTTTTCGCGAAAGATCCGATTCAGGTGAACGGGGCGATCGACAGCTGTGATTCCATACTCGCTGAGAATTACAACTTCGACGCCGCGCTTTTCGAAATAGGTGACGAGGTCGCGAACCACATTGTCGATGGCTTGAAGGTCTTCCGAAATCAGGGGGTCGTCTGGTCCGAGTCGCTGCAAGTTGTAGTCGAGGTGGGGGAGATAGACGAGATTGAGGCCGGGGGAGAATTTTTTTTCAAACCACTTCGCCGATTTTGCAATCCAGTCGCTGGAATCAATTCCCGCCGCTGGCCCCCAGAAGGCGGGAAAAGGAAACCTGCCGATTTTGCGTTTGATCTTTTTCCTCAGCTCCATTG
>JAKMGR010000590.1 GCA_022424805.1 Verrucomicrobiales bacterium | reverse complement strand
CCCTCATCGCACACCCCGAATAACCGCATGATTACGCGCAATTTTATCGAACAAGACATGGAGCTGCAGCGTTTCGCTGACACTCCTCAGGAAATGAAACCTCGTTTCGACTGGAGCGACCTCACCCAGGAAAACGAATCACCTGTCTCTCGCATCGTCGTTCAGACCGGGGAAGAGCAAACCGCTCTCAGCATCGCTAAAATTGCGCAAACCGTGGGTAAGGCCGTCACCGATCTCGCTCTTTCACGCAAACAGGAGGACATCTTCAATGATACCAATCGCCAGCTCGTTTCCAGTATCGTAGACTCCGTGACCCAGATGCTTTCCGACAAGGTGGCAGATGACAACTCGGAGAATCCGGTTCTCAGTGCGGAAGAACTTACTTCCATCATCGAAGTTGCCCTTGTCCGTCAGAATGCACACGACGTGGCAAAAAGCCTCCTCTTTCACCGCAAGAGAATGATGCTCGCGGGCGACGGCGCTCAGGGTGGTGATAACGAAAAGCCGGTCTGCCGAGTGATTCGCCGCAACGGGGAGGTCGTCGCCTGGATTCCGAACAAGATTGAAGTTGCCGTGCGGAGCGCCTTTCTCTCTCTGGAAATGGATTCGTCCCCGGCAAAGGAAGTGTCGGATGCACTCACCAATCGCCTCGCGCGCAGTGGTCAGGAATTTATTCGCATCGAGGAACTTCAAGACCGCGTCCAAGAAGAGTTGATGCGCCAAGGCCACTTCAAAGTAGCGGAAGCCTACATTCTCTATCGCGCCCACCGTGCCGCCGAGCGCGCCCGTGACACTGCCGAAACCGAGCAGGAGCACTCTGATGCTCAGGACTCCATGATCGTTGTCAATCGCGCCGACGGCAGCAGCGATCTTTGGGACGGTCTCGACCTCCGCAAGCGCATCGAGTTCGCTGCGACGGGACTCGAACTCTGCCTTAGCAACGAAGACATCGAACAGGAATTGCGCCGCGCTTTCTTCAACGAAATGACGGAGAAAGACCTTCAGAAAACGGTCATTCTCAACGCAAAGAGCTTGATCGAGCGCGACGGCGACTTCGCCAAATTTGCTGCACGGATTCTTCTTTCCTACATCTACGAGGAAGTTCTCGGATGGAGCATCGTCAACGATGGCGTTTCCAAGCTTGGGGAATTCCATCGCCGTGCTTTCAAGGCGAACCTAGTCCGTGGAGTCGAGATCGAGCGCATTTCTCCGCGCCTTCTCGAATACAATCTTGACCGGTTGGCAGACGCAATTGCTCCCACTGCCGATCTTGATTTCGACTACCTCGGTATCCAGACGCTTTACGATCGCTACCTCATCGTCGACAAGACCTCCTCTTCGGATCACCGCCGTCTCGAGACGCCACAGCTCTTCTGGATGCGCGTTTCCATGGGGCTTATGGTTGGCGAGGCTGAAGATGCCGAGGCGAAAATCATCGATCTCTACCGCCTCTACTCGAGCCGCCGTTTCTGCTCGTCAACTCCGACGCTTTTCAACTCCGGCACGCTGCACAGCCAGCTTTCATCCTGCTACCTCTATAAGGTCGACGACAGCATCGAGTCCATCATGCAGCGCGGTGTCGCCGACAATGCCTACCTCTCCAAGTGGGCTGGTGGACTTGGCGGATCTTGGACATCAGTTCGTGGAACTGGCAGCTACATTCAGGGAACGAATGGCGAGAGCCAGGGTGTGATTCCGTTTCTCAAGCTTCACAACGATCAGCTCATCGCGGTGAACCAGGGAGGAAAACGTCGTGGCTCCGGTTGTGCCTACCTTGAGACCTGGCACAACGACATCATGGACTTCCTCGATCTCCGCATCAATACCGGCGACGAGCGTCGACGCACCCACGACATGAACACGGCGAACTGGATTCCCGACTTGTTCATGAAGCGGATGGAGTCACGTGAGAACTGGACTCTTTTCCGCTCCAATGAAGTGCCTGATCTTCACGATCTCTACGGCAAAGCTTTCGAAGAACGCTACGTTCAGTATGAGGCTGAGGCAAAAGAGGGCAAAATCATAGGG
>JAKMGR010000572.1 GCA_022424805.1 Verrucomicrobiales bacterium | reverse complement strand
GAATGGATACCGATACTTCGACTACTTCCGCCTGCAGCAATTCAAGGCCCAGTCGATTGGCAAAACCCTGTTCTCGATCATCGTGCCCCAGCACCAGCAGATTACAAACTGGCTCGCCGATCAGCCTTTTGTCGACGGGGATCGCATTGCCTTCTACGGACTCAGCTACGGCGGGAAATCTGCGATGCGAATCCCACCACTGGTAGATCGCTATTGTCTTTCGATATGCTCAGCCGACTTCAATGAATGGGTCTGGAAAAACGCAGCGATAGACGAGAAGTCACTGCGCTACAGTTATGCGAACAAGGGCGAATACGAGATCTTCGAGTGGAATCTCGGAGGCACGTTCAACTACGCCGAGATGGGATGGCTGATATGTCCCCGCCCCTTCATGGTTGAGCGCGGGCATTTCGACGGCGTCGCTCCAGATGAAACGGTCGCCTACGAATTCGCGAAGATCCGGAATCTTTATCAGGCCCGTCTGGGCATCGAGGACAAATGCGAGATCGAATGGTTCGTCGGTCCTCACTCCATCAATGGAGAAGGATCGTATCGCTTTCTCCACAAGCACCTCAGCTGGCCGGAACCGAAGTAGCGGAATTCGTGAGAATTCCGGGCGGTCGAAAAGCCTGAAACTCTATCAAATCGACTGCGTCAAATCGACATCGCAGAGAAACCTCCGTCGACGATCATTTCCGTCCCGGTGATGAAGGAACCAGCACGCTTCGAGGCGAGCAAGAGAGTCGCACCGATCAGTTCTTCGGCTTCGCCAAAGCGATTCGTGGGTGTATGTCCCATGATCGCTGCAACACGATCTTCGGTGAGAACTTTGCGATTCTGCTCGGCCGGGAAAAACCCGGGTACGATCGTATTCACGCGCACCTCCTTCTCGGCCCATTCGCGAGCAAGGTTTTTGGAGAGGTTATGCACGGCCGCCTTGCTTGCCGAATAGGTAAAAACGCGACTGAGAGGGCCAAGTCCGGAAATCGACCCAACGTTGATGATGGATCCCCCGCCCTGCTCAAGCATGTGTTTGCCGAAGATCTGACAACTGCGAAGAATTGCGCCCAGATTGATATCAAGAATACGGGCGAACTCTTCGTCTTCGATATCGAGCAACGGTGTCGGCGAATTCACGCCCGCTCCATTCACGAGGATATCGACCTTTCCGCAACGTTCCGTAACGGTTTCCAGCAGTGAACTGAGCGATTCGCGTGAAGCGACATCTGCGGCGACAAAAAAACCGCGTCCGCCAGCCGCATCAATTTCGCGCAGACGCTCGGCACCTTTTTCCTCGCTCCGTCCGACGACGGCGACTTCCGCTCCGGCTTTCGCGAGGCCCAGCGCCATCTCACCGCAAAGAACTCCGGTACCACCAATTACCACAGCGATTTGTCCTTCCAGCGAAAACAACTCTTCGACGTAACTCATGCCCCCACCCATACGGCAAGTTGCAGGGGCGTCAATAAACGATATCAGCGCACACGAATTGACGCAGCCGCGCGAAACCACTACCCTGTTCTCAGCTTATGGATACATCTACACCTCCACCCATCGAACCATCAGATCTTCCCGGACCGAAACGTTCCTGGAACCGCACGGTCGGAGTCATTGCATTGATTTTCGGAATACTCGGGCTTCTCGGTGCGCTGATCGCGCCGGTTTCGCTCACGTTTACGAAGATAATGATGAAAACCTTCGAGGAGCAGGGCGCTGACAGTGCCGATGTTGCCGACTACATCGAGAAACTGAGCTCTCTTTCAATGATGAGCACAATCGGGTTGGCGATTCTCGGAATCATGCTGGCAGTCGGAGGCATTTTCCTGATGAAGACGAAACGCCTTGGCTCTCCTCTACTGAAGATCTGGGCCGTTCTCAAAATCGTTTTTGGCATTTTCGTAAACTACAAAAACTACGGCCTGACTCAGCAGCAAATGAAGATTCAGACTTCGGTTGGCGGCATGGATCCCACAGCTGCTGAGATGACTGAATCGATCACTAATATTGCGGTCCTCGTCGGTATGATATTCGGAACTCTCTGGGTTATTGCTCTCCCTGTATTTCTTTTGATCTGGCTAAACCGTTCCAAGATCAGGACAGATATCAGCACTTGGGAAAGCTGATCAACGAAATTCAATAAAAATGCCGACCTGCAGAAACACGGGTCGGCTTTTTCGTAAAAATTCGGCGTTTAACTACGAAGGGCGTAAAAAGCCCTTCATTCCTTGTTTTCCCCAGC
>JAKMGR010000546.1 GCA_022424805.1 Verrucomicrobiales bacterium | reverse complement strand
CTCCATGACCACTGAGCGTCTTCTTGCTGTAGTCGATCTTCATGTCGTGAGCACCGCAGACGCAGATCTTACCCATCTGACGGGCAACAAGAGCAGCGTGAGAGGAGGCTCCACCACGAGTCGTGAGAATACCCTCTGCAGCGATCATTCCGCGAAGATCTTCCGGGGAAGTTTCCTGACGAGTCAGGACCACCTTCTGTCCCTTGGCAGCAGCAGCAACTGCGGCCTCGGCGGTGAAGTAGATCTGTCCGCAAGCAGCACCAGGTCCGGCAGGAAGTCCGGCTCCAACGAGCTTAGCCTTCTTCTCAGCATCTGCGTTAAAGACAGGAGCGAGAAGGTGACTGAGGTCTTCTGCAGGGATGCGCTGAATAGCGGTCTCCTTGGTGATGAGACGCTCGTTGACCATGTCGACGGCGATGTTCACAGCGGCGAAACCGGTGCGCTTACCGTTGCGGGTCTGCAGCATCCAGAGCTTACCTTTTTCAATCGTGAACTCGATGTCCTGCACATCCTTGAAATGTTTTTCGAGAATCGTGCGGATCTTGAGAAGTTGCTTGTGGCTGGAAGGCAAGTCCTTGGCCATTTGCTTGACTGGCTTCGGAGTCCGAACACCGGCAACGACGTCCTCACCCTGGGCATCGACGAGATACTCGCCGTAGAAAACGTTCTGGCCGGTGGCGGGGTCGCGAGTGAAAGCAACACCAGTTCCGGAAGTCTTTCCGGTATTCCCGAAGACCATTGCCTGGACGTTCACAGCCGTTCCCCATTCTACGGGAATGCCATACTTCTGGCGATAGACCTTTGCGCGGTCGTTCTGCCAGGAAGAGAAGACAGCGTCAACA
This sequence comes from Verrucomicrobiales bacterium, assembly GCA_022424805.1. Lineage (GTDB taxonomy): Bacteria > Verrucomicrobiota > Verrucomicrobiia > Verrucomicrobiales > DEV007 > Arctic95D-9. The sequence goes on along the minus strand of JAKMGR010000546.1, from coordinate 1,935 downwards.
GCGCCACGGAGCTGGTCCATTGGCTTCTGTGGGAAGTCTTTCTTCGTGCGCTGCTTGATGAGCTTCTTGAACTGAGCCACGATGTTCTTGAGAGCTGCGACGGAAAGCTCGGAGTCGTTGTCGACCTTCTCCTTGGCTTTCGCCTTGTCGAGGATTGCCTCGAAAGGATCGTGGTGTTCGCTCGCCTTTTGTTCGACGCCCATGACGACCTCGCCATACATCTGAAGGAAGCGGCGGTAGCTGTCGTAAGCGAAGGCTTCGTCGTTCGCCTTTTTGGCGAGAGCCTCGACGACGTCATCGTTGATGCCGAGGTTGAGAATCGTATCCATCATTCCAGGCATTGACTCGCGAGCTCCGGAGCGGACAGAAAGAAGAAGAGGATTTTCGAGATCGCCGAACTTCGCGCCCATGACTTTCTCAGTCTTCTTGATGTTGAGCTCGATCTGACGCTGGAGATCTGAAGGCCACCTGCGACCGTTCTCGTAGTAGTGTGTGCAGACCTTAGTCGTTATGGTGAAACCGGCCGGAACAGGAAGTCCGATCAGTGCCATTTCAGCGAGGTTCGCGCCCTTACCTCCGAGGAGTGATTTTTGGGTGCCGTTTCCGTCTGCTTTTTCGCCTCCGAAAAAGTAGACCATTTTTTCGGCACGCTTGGATGCCTTCTTCTTTGCGGTTTTCTTCGTTGCCATGGTGGGTTCGATGATTCCTTGGTTTTTATTGTAGGAAATTGAGATGTAGAAAGAGTGCCTCGCTCGTGCGGAACGCGTGTCATCGTAAGAGTGACATGGGGGAGACCTGGGAGAGGAATCGCGGTAAAGAAAGCCCGGCGCGAAAGCGGCGGAATGTAAACGCGTCTTTCCAACTGTCAACTCGCTTCACGGTGCGGGCTCTGCGCTCCACCTGCAGCCGGTCCCTGTGGGGCCGGAATCTGCGCACATCATTCAACAACGCGCAATCCGATGTCACAGACCTCAGCTTCGGTGCCCCCGGCAAATTTCGTAATTCTTCTGCGACGTTGCCTCCGGGCTCGAGCGTCTGCTCGACTTCCGTTTTGACGAGTTCGCACATTCGTTTTCTCATGCGATGAAAAATGGCGCCTACTGCTGTCTCGCTGATGCCGAGTTCATCCGCAACGGTAACGAGATCGCCGTAATCGGATGCGCCCGCGAGGAAAGGTCGTGGCGCTTCGAGCGTTCTCGCTTCGCCTTTCTCTTGCATTTCACGCTTGGGATTCGAGACCGCTCGTTCCAGCACCGCGCACGCCCACACGTGATTAAATTCGACGTCGGGAGAAGAAACTGATTCGTCAGAAATGGACAGGGTGTCGAATGCAAGATGTTGAGAATCACCACCGCGTTTTTACCGACCTTTTTTGGAATGTGTCTCGAAGAGAAAATTCTTCGCCGGAGGTAGGGCAGGTATTTGAATTTTCTGCACTCATCTTCCACCCCGATACTTAGAGATCGGTCCGGAAGTGTTACAGGAAATTTCGCAGCGCAGTGTATCGACGCCGAGGACTCAGTGCGCCAAGATTCGTTTTCCTTTTGGCTGACCGATCTCTTCGAGGAGCTTCACGAACCATCCTTCATCGATGTTGAATGGCTTGCCGCCCTTGATTCTTGGGAAAGCGATCGTGCTCATGACATCTCCGTTGTCTTCATCGAGTCCGGCAACACCAGACTCTCCTTTAAGAGCGGCATCAGCTGCGTGAAAAGCGCTTTGCTTGATGAGTTCGAGGTCGTCAGCATTTGGTTCGGCACTTCGGGCGAAGTATCCGCTCTTTTGCACGAGCACTTTCTCGGCTCCGAGTTTGCCTTTCAGCTCCTTGGAGAACCACTGCCCAACATTGACATCGTCGAGACGGTAGTGATCAAAGGCATCCTTTTCGGGTTCCATGCCCAGAGCCTTCAACTCGGCGATCACGTTGTCCATGCC
>JAKMGR010000524.1 GCA_022424805.1 Verrucomicrobiales bacterium | reverse complement strand
GGCTTTACCACTTTGCTATTCCCCGCTTTATTTATTGGTGATGCGTTTTCCCCTCTCGTTCGCTCTTCTCTTTTTTTTGCTAGCCCAAGTTGACTCATTTTCGCAGGCCGACTACAAGCGCTACTACGACGAAGACAATCTTCCCAAGGTCCGGGAAATTTTTCAGCGGGGGCGCTACGACATTGTCGTTCAAGTCTGTGATTACGCCCTTCGGCGAGGACAGCCATCATGGGAATGGCGAACGCTCCGCTTCCAGTCGCTCGCCAACCTGGGGCGCTACGAAGATGCTGTCGAAGAGGCGGTCGCCACGACAGCAAAATTCAGTGACAAGCTCGGGGCGCTTCTGGAGGCACATGAAATGTTTACCGCGATGGGACTGGAAGAGAAAGCAGCCGGCATTCTTGCCTCGATCAACGTAGCCGCAGCTGCTGTTCCAGAAAAGCAGCGAAACGCTTTCGACTATGTTCACCTGGGCGAGGCAGCTCTCGTTCTCGGTGCTGATCCCTCTACCGTGATTAAACAGTATTTTGACGTCGCAAAGACATTCAAAGCGAAAGGGGAAAATGTCCCCGATGGACTCGTCGAAGCTTATCTGGCTGCGGGCAGTCTCGCCCTGGAAAAGGATGACTTTGCGAGGGCTGCGAAAGAATTTCAGGGTGCTTACAAACTGAATCCTGATCATCCTGAAGTTCTGTTTGGACTGGCCGAGTCATTTTTCCCAAGTGACAGGAAGAAGGGGGGCGAATATCTGGAGCGGGTTTTGAAGAACGCGCCTGTTCATTTCGGGGCGCTACTTTTGCAGGCGGAATACGCGATCAATTTCGAGCGCTATGACGAGGCGCATCGGAATCTGGATCTTCTCGAATCGATCAATCCCAATCACCCGCTAGCTGCCGCCTATCGGGCCATCCTTGCTGAGCTGGAATACAATGACCATGCGGGATTTGAAAAATTCCGTAAGCAGGCGCTCTCCGTTTACGCCAACAACCCGGAGATTGATCACCTCATTGGACGGGTGTTGTCGAAAAAATATCGTTACGAAGAGGGAGCCGATGCCCAGAAGCGAGCCATTGCAATGGATCCATCATTTTTGCCCGCCAAGCTGCAGCTCGCGCTCGATTATCTTCGTCTCGGGGAAATCGACTCAGCGTGGCCTCTTGCGGCGGAAGTGGCTGATGCTGACGAATACAACGTGCTTGCCTACAATCTTGATATTCTGAAGAAGGAAATCGAAAGCTTCGCCTCAATTCTCAGCGACGATTTCATCATTCGGATGCCACCCGAAGAGGCCGAGATCTACGGCGATCGAGTTCTCAAGGTCCTGACTGATGCGAAGGAAGTGCTCGGAAAAAAATACGGAATCGATATCGAAGAAAGAACCTTGGTGGAGTTTTATCCAAACCAGCAGGATTTTGCGATTCGCTCATTTGGATCGCTTGGGGGGCAGGGCCTTCTCGGAGTCTGCTTCGGATCCGTGGTTACGATGAACAGTCCTGGCAGCGTCACTGCAGGGAAAAACAATTGGGAGGCCACTTTATGGCATGAGTATTGCCACGTTATTACCCTGACAAAAACCAATAACAAAATGCCTCGCTGGCTCAGTGAAGGCATTTCCGTCTATGAGGAAATCCAGCGTCAGGCGAACTGGGGACAGCGGATGACGCCGCGTTATCGGAAAATGATTCTCGAAGAGGATGTCGCAACTCCCATTAGCCAGATGAGTCAGGCCTTCTTTAATGCGGAAAGCGGAGAGCACGTCATGTTTGCCTACTACCAGTCCATGCTCGTGGTGGAGCATATCATTGAAGATTTCGGAGAAGAGGCAGTCCGGGGGATTCTCGATGACTTGGCCAAGGGCGTTCTCATCAATGATGCCATCGCAAAGCATACGATTCCGATTGAGAAGCTCGATAACGAATTTCGATTTCGCTTAAGTGCGCTCGCGCAAAACTATGGCCCCGGAATTGATTGGGCAGAGCCAGAACCCGAAGAGGTTGACCCAGCCAGTCCGGAAGCTTTGCAGGCGTTTCTGAAAGAGAGCCCGAATAACCTCTGGGCACGCGAGACCTACACCCAGCGATTGCTTGAACAGGAAAAATGGGACGAAGCGATTGAGTCGGCGGACCTCCTCATCGCTCTTCTTCCTGATCACACTGGCCCGGGCAATGGCTACGTGCTGAAAGCCCAGGCTCTGCGGCGCAAGGGCGATGAGCGGGGAGAGACAGTCATCCTGGAAACTCTGGCGGAGCTTTCCGCTGAAGCGTATTCCGCATACACCCGTTTGCTCGAAGTCGATTTTGAAAAAGAGCAGTGGAACGGAGTCATCGCCAACGCCAAGCGTACTCGGGCGATCAATCCTTTCTATAAAAGGCTCCACTATTGCAAAGGCTGCGCCTACGCCGCACTCGCCGAAAAAGAAAAAGCAGTCACTTCCTTTGAGAAAACATTGAAGCTCGATCCGGTGAATCCATCCGAAGTTCGTTATCGCCTCGCTGACTTAGTGAGGCAGGATGATCGCCCGAAAGCCAAACGCTACCTTCTCGATGCCCTGGCAGATTCACCTCGCTATCGAGATGCTCACTCCATGTTGTTGGAGGTGGCAAAGGCAGAGCCGGAAGTAGAGGATGAGCCCGTCAAACCGGGGGAGGATCCTTTCGGGGCGGGAGGCGCACCGCCTGCGGAAAAGCCGGAGAACTAGCTGGGTAGAGCTCGCATCAGTTCCACTGCCGATTCCACGAGACGGTGGTGAAAACTCTTCGCATTCTCCCAAAAGGAAATGCCGAAACCGTGGAACGTGGCTGTGGGTGACGCGATGATCAGCATTGCGCAGATCAAGAGCACATTCGTCAGGAAGATGAGCGAGAAAGAAAAGAGGCGTCCATTTTGCTCCACATCCGGCTGTTCACGACGAATCATCCAGATCGTGAAGGTGAGATGGAACATCCAGGTGAATCCGATTGTGCCGTAGAGCCAGATCGGATTAAGACCGCCCTGATCTCGAAAGGTCCATTGCAGAGCAGCCCAAGCCAAAATAGTCACCGCCGTATAGAAAGGGAAGAAATACGGCGAAAGCGAGATCAGGAAATTATTTCGGTTCGTCAGGATGTGCCCGCCTTCTGATGAAATGTGAACTTTGCTCACTTTTCCACTGCAGATCAGGACAAAGAGAGCATGCGTCAATTCATGACCGGCCACGTAGAGCCACATCATGGCACGGCATCTCGCGAAGTAGAAAAGAGCCAGCCAGATCGCGCTGCCGATCGCAAAGGAGAGAAACTCTGGCGTTTTCCAGTAGTTTCCCGACCAGGTGTCGGCGTGTAGAAGAATCAAGAATGTCTCTACCGAAACCCAGCAGAGTGGGATAAGCATGACGCCGATGACGAGCTTCAAAAAACGCACGGCTGTTCCCGGCTCCGGTGTCAGAGCATGAATTGCCCGATCGGGCAAAAACGCAGATAGACCATGGCGCGGCGCCTGTTTCGGCGATCGCGATTTCCGGTTCGACGGTTTTTTGCTGGCCACGGGATAGGGCGGAAAGTCAGCTCAGGTCGAGTTAGGCTCGACCGACGTATTTCTTGTCTTCGCTGCTGACCTTGATCTTGTCGCCAGGGCCAATGAAAAGCGGAACCTGGACGCGGAGGCCCGTTTCGAGG
>JAKMGR010000511.1 GCA_022424805.1 Verrucomicrobiales bacterium | reverse complement strand
ATGAGATCAGTAAGGATCATCTGCTGCATCTGCTGCTGCACCATCGCAAGTTGCTCGGGTGGCATTTGCTGAAGCTGGCGGCCATAGCGCGAAATCATCATTTCGCGAACGTCGTTTTCCATGATCGCAGTGCCGTCAATGGTAAGAACAACGTTATTGGTAGGTTCGGCAGCCGGCGCTGCGGCAGGAGCAGCAGGAGCAGGCGGAGTGTCGGCAGGTTTTGAGTCTTGAGATACTATCGGAAGTGAAATCCCGAGAGTGAGTACGCCGACAGCTGCGACAATTCGTTGGTTTGTTTTTTTCATAAGATAAGACGGTCGTTACGCAGTTTCGCCGTTCGGAAAGATGAGACTGGCAGAAAAGGATGCCGGATTCGACCGAAGCAGGTCGACACAGGATGAAGACGAGCGAGTTTTCGCAAATGGAGCCTAAGTTTGCCGGAATACCTCAACGAAACAACCGGAATCTTGCGCACAAATGCGGGAACAGGATTTTACTTCGGCCAACTGGGTTAGGTCGTTGACTATACCCTGTTGGGTCAGTCAGCTAAACCTGTTGGATCCTCGGTGTGTGGCAACAGTCTATTCCAGGCTCCATCCGTCGCGATACTCCCGTCCGAGGAATTTCTCGGCCTCAGGTGCGTTGGGGAATTTCATGTTTTTGGCGTCCCATTCCAATTTCTGGTCGGCCCGGTAGGCTACATTGCCGAGGTGGTTGGCCTCGGTTAACGGTCCGGAGTAACCGAAATGGCAGAGTGGTTGGGGGCCTTCCCCTTTGCAGGCGAGGATGAACTCCGCCTGCTGTCCGGGTGATGAATCAATGTAAGGCTTGGGGCGCTCGAATTTTTCGAATTTGTCCTCGGGCAGGAGGACATTCTTTCCGTAGTCTGCGAGCAGCATGCCTTCCTCTCCAATGAAGAGGCAGCCTTCCTTCCATTGTGGGATTCCGCCTTCGTTCCAGATTTTGGGTTTCACGTTGCCCTGATACCAGGTGAGATCAACCGGAGGAAGTTCCCCGCCATCGCCGTTCCGGGCACCGTAAGTGTATTTCACCGACATGGTTGCGGGAGCGATGTCGTGGTGGGGTTTTGGACCGGACTGGGGCTCGATCGTGAGTGGCGCATCGAGCTTCAGAGCCCAGAAAGGGAGGTCATTTCGGTGGCTGCCGAGATCGGACATGGTTCCGTTTCCGAAGTCCCACCAGCGATACCAGCGCGGGCCGGGAAAGTAGAATTCGTGGAAATCCCGATACGGTGCCGGTCCGAGCCAGAGGTCCCAGTCGAGACCATCGGGAACCGGCATCGCTCTGGTGGGTGTGTCAGGAGTGTAGAGGAGATCTTTATTTGCCTTTGCTTCTTCCTCGGTCTGCCAACCCCAGGCTCGGCTTGTCCAGACGTGGCACTCTTTCACGTGGCCGATCGCACCGGACCCAATTGCCTCAACGACTCGGCGAAAATTTTCGGAAGAATGGACCTGCGTCCCCATCTGCGTTTGCACTCCGGCCTTTGCAGCAGCTTCGGTAATGATGCGGCATTCGTGAACATCGCGAGTGAGTGGCTTTTCGCAGTAGACGTGCTTTCCGGCCTTGAGCGGTGGCAATGTGGCAAACGCGTGGGTGTGCTCGGTTGTGGAGACAAAAACGGCATCAATGTCGTCCATTTTCTCAAAGAAATCGCGAAAGTCTTTGTGGCTGCGCGCTTTGGGGGCCTGCTTCAATCCAGCGCCGAGATTGTTTTCGTTTACGTCGACCATTGCAACGATTGGCTCGCCGAGATCGAGAGCCGCTTTTACGTGGGATCGACCGCGGCCACCGACTCCGATCAGACCAAGATTCATTTTTGAATTGGGTGACTGGCAGCTCGTGATGGCAGGGAAACCGAGAATGGCGGAACTGGCAGCCGCGGATTGGAGGAACCGGCGACGGGAAGTTTGGGGCGAATTCATAAGAGAAACCTATCCGGATTAGATCCTCGGTGGGAAGAGGAAAGAATGGCGTGATCGGTGAAAAGATTTGGCTGCAACGCGTATAGCGAGTGGCTTGCAGCGGACGTGTTTTCTCTGGCAACTTGACGAAATGAAAGCGCTCTCTCTTTTTTTCGCCGTAGCTCTGACCGTTGGTTTTGCCAATGCTGACTTCGGGTCACACCTCAAGGATGCTCAAACTGGAGGGCTCGAATTGAAGTCCGTTGGTAAAATCTCGTTCGGACCAGGAGGCTTGCTTCTGATTTCGGATCCAGGCTCTGCTTCGGTGATGGCTGTTGAGACCGGGGACACCGGCCCACTCGTGAAGCTCGCGAAACGCATCGACAACATCGAGGGGGCTCTCGCAGAAGCATGTGAGGCGGAAAATGTATTGATTGTCGATATGGCGGTGAACCCCGCCTCCGGGACAACGTGGTTTTCGGTGAATCAGCGCCCCGGAAACAAGCCAGCGATTCTGGCTTTATCGGGTGATGGAAAAGTCAGCGTGCCTGATCTTTCCGGGAGATCCTACGTGCGGATGAATCTTCCCTCGGCGGAAAATGCAAAGCTTCGCAATGTCACCGATCTGGCGTGGGGAGGTGATTCGGTGATTGTGGCGGGCCAATCGTCTGAGGAGTTTGCGAATAAGATTTTCCAGATCCCGACTCCCTTGGAGCATGGAGAAAATGCGAGGTTTGCTTCAGCGGAAACCTATCACGTGGCTCATCGCAGGTGGGAAACAAAGGCGCCCATTCAAAGCTTCATTCCGTGGGAAGAGGATGGTGAGCATTTTGTCGTGGGAGCTTTTGCCTGCACGCCAATCGCCAAATTTCCGCTCGAAAAGATTGAGACCGGAAGTAAGATCAAGGGCACGAGCGTGGTTGAACTGGGCAGCGGGAATCGACCTCGCGATATGTTCATTTACGAGAAAGATGGTGAGGAGTGGCTCGTAACGAACACGCAGCGTTTCAAAAAGAACCTTTTTGGTCCGAGTAAATTCTGGGCGGCTCGTGTGAAGCTGGAATACCTCGAGGTAAATGATGACGAAGACACGAATGAAAATGCAGCTCGCCGAAACGTGAATGCTCCGAGCGGACCCGATGCGAAAGGGATGGAAGTGGTGGAGGAGTTGTTTGGTGCCGTTTTAGTCAGTCAGCTGGAAAACGCTGAGGTCGTTGTGATGCGGGAAACCGATCCTGAGAAAGCCGATGCAATGCATGCGGTGGAGTTGGTGACTCTGCCGTGAGGTTGCCTCTCCATTTTGCCCTCGCCGTTTTATTGGTGAATTTGGCAGTCTGCGAAGAGGAAGCCTCGGTCCGCATCGAACCCTATGTCGAAAAAGTACCGGCGAACCATCTGAAGTTCTATCTTCATTTTTCTGAACCGATGGAGCGAGGGGATGCCTTTCGCTTTCTCCGTTTGATCGAGATCAATGACAGCGGAAAGGAGCTCGCGGAGGTGCCTGAGCCTTTTCGCGAAGTTGAGTTGTGGGATGAAACGTTCACTAGGATGACCTTGTGGTTCCACCCGGGTAGGCAAAAGCCTGGGGTGAATTTGAATGTGGAAATTGGTCCGATTCTCGAAGAGGGAAAAACCTATCGCCTTGAAATTTCTCCGGACTGGAAAACAGAGTCCGGCGCGAAGCTGGGTGGAGCTTTAGCAAAGACAATTGAAGCTGCTGAACCAGACAGTGAACAACCAGATCCTACAGCGTGGGGCAGTGGGTATGGGATTAATGCTAGGGGGCAATCAGTGATTCTGATTCACACTGGCGAAACTCTCGATCCCGAGTCGGCGCGGCGGCGGATTCAGATTTTTATCGAAGGGAAAGCGATGGAATTTGATGTGCGAAGTAACCAGCTCGCTTTCGTTCCTCCGCAAAAAAAAGTCGATTCCTTTCGCGTGGTAATCGACCCGCGGTTGGAGGA
>JAKMGR010000505.1 GCA_022424805.1 Verrucomicrobiales bacterium | reverse complement strand
GCATAGACCTCCATGCGACGCTGCTGCCAATCTTTGTTCTCCGCATCCTCCCAAGCTGGAACATCCGGGTGGCGGGGCGATAGCTTCCACGACGGGTCGACGACACCAAGCTCTTTCATCCGTCGATGACGCTCGAGTCGCAATTCGTCCCAACCTTTCTCGTAACGACCTTCGTAGTGGGCAATGTCTTCCGGGTGCGCATGCAATGGCCAATGCGCAGCAGTGTAGGCGAGGTATAGAAAAAACGGCTTTTCCTCATCACCCTCCTTCAGAAAACGAAGGGCGTAGTCAGTAGTCACATCGGTGTAGTAGTAATCGGACTTCCCCTGCCATTCCTCTGTTCTGTCTTTCCCATTCCACTGCAAATCCGAAGGAGCGAAGAAGTCGGAAGCCCCATGAATCGTTCCATAAAACTGGTCGAATCCGCGATGATGCGGCGCGTTTGGCCCATCAGGTTCGCCGGCGCTGGAGAGATGCCATTTTCCCGACATCCACGTCTGGTATCCCGCCGCTCGCAAGGCAGCGGGCAACGTCGTTGCCTCCGGATGCAAACCTCCATCGGCACTTCCATTTTTCGGAAGAGCAGTGCGTGGGTAGAGCCCCGTCATCAGACTCGCCCGAGTCGGCCAGCACATGTTGTTCACGTAGTAGTTGGTAAATCGCAATCCCTTCTCCGCGAGAGCGTCGAGATGGGGCGTCTCGATTTCGCCTCCGTAGCAACCGAGATCTGAATACCCCATGTCATCGGAAATGATGAAAACAATATTGGGTGCCGCATTCCCCGAAAAGCACAGCAACGCTGCACTCAAGATGCCCGGCAGGAAAAATCGAAATCTGATCATACCTCCACTCTATACAAGGACCAATGCCCGCTGCCCAGACCCATTTCGCAGTCCTGATCCTGCGCAAACAAGCATATCGACGGATGTTGAAGTCAGGGGATAATCTGATCAGTAAATGGTATCAAATCTTAGATTGAGGCTCCTCCAGCTTCTCCTCGCAGCGCTCTTCCCGTTCGTTTCGGTACGAGGCGAAACTGTTGACTTTGAGAAGGAAGTCTTTCCCATCATTGAAGCGGCCTGCCTCGATTGCCATGATAGAGAAACGCTCAAGGGCGGCATTGGGCTCGACAGCTTCTATCACGCCACGCTGCCAACCGATGCTGGCGAATCACTCTTTGTCGCGGGAAAGCCGGAAGAATCCGTCCTTCTCCATGTCGTGGAAGAGAGCGATCCGGAAAAGCGCATGCCTCCGAAGGGCGACCCATTGACCAAGGCGGAAATCACAACCCTTCACAAGTGGATCGAAGAAGGGGCAAAGTGGCCCGACGACGGATGGCGTCCTCCAGTTCACTGGTCTTTCATTCCGCCAACGAGTCCCTCCGTTCCCACCTCCGCAGATTCCATATTGGCAGATCGTGAGCCGAACGAGATCGATCGCTTTGTCGCCGCGAAGTTGGCTGAGCAAAGACTCACCCTCAATCCCGAAGCCGCCCCTGCCCGGCTCATTCGACGGGCCTACCTCGATATTGTCGGCCTACCGCCAACACCGGAAAAGGTCGGAGCCTTCCTCGATGACCCTTCTTTTCCCCACTACACCAAAATTGTGGACGAACTGCTTGCTTCCCCCACCTTCGGTGAAAAGTGGGCCGTGCAATGGCTCGACCTGGCGCGCTATGCTGATTCGGAAGGCTACCAGCGCGATGCTCCGCGAAACATGTGGCCGTGGCGGGACTGGGTAATCAAGGCGCTCAACGACGACATACCTTTCGATCGGTTCAGCATCGAGCAACTCGCTGGCGACTTGCTCCCCGGCGCCACCGAATCCCAGATCGTCGCAACGGGATTTCACCGCAATGCTCCGATGAACCTCGAAGCTGGCACCGATCCGCGGGAGGACCACTACAAGCGAAACGTGGATCGCCTCAACACCACAGGCACGATTTGGTTGGGACTGACTGTCGGCTGCGCCCAATGCCACAATCACAAGTACGACCCGATCTCTGCCCGCGAATACTACGAGCTCTACGCATTTTTCAACAACGGTCCGATGGAATCGAAACAGCAGGGCGAAAAAATGGGCATGTCAGGCATGGTTCACATCGGTCCAACTCTTTCCGTGAGGGATAACGAGTTCTACGAAAAGGATGAGAAAAAAGCTGCCGAAGAATACCGCGCTCTCCTCGCAGACATTCGCAAAGACGTCCTCGCGGGAGTGGAAAAGAAGGTCGCGGATGATCCCAAAGGGAAAGAGAAACTGCCCGAAAGCGTTCGTGAGATTCTTGATTCTGACAAGGAAATGAACCTGAAGCAGTGCAAGGCCGTTTCCAAGGAAGTGATGCCTCGCGACGCTGCCATGAATCTCCGCCTCGCCAAGGCTGACATCCAGGAAGCTCGCCTCATCCAGCTCCGGAAGAGGGAGGTCCGCATCATGGAGGAGATGGAGAAACCACGTAAGACATTCATCGCGAAGCGTGGTGATTTTCTTTCAAAAGGGGAAAAGGTTGATCCTGCGACCCCGGCCTCCCTTCACTCTTTTGTCGAGAGCCTCCCCCGCAATAGACTCGGCCTCGCGAAATGGCTCGTCAGTCCGGACAACCCCATGGTGGGACGCGCCTTCATGAATCGACTCTGGATCGAAATTTTCGGACAGGGGCTGGTCACGACCCCGGAAGATTTTGGCACGCAGGGAGAACTCCCTACCCACCCGGAGTTGCTCGACTGGCTCGCCGTCACGTTCGTGGAAAAGGACGACTGGTCGCTGAAAAATTCGCTCCGCAGAGTCGTTCTCTCGGCAACCTATCGTCAGTCTATTGTCGTGAACCAGTCTTTCGCTGAAATCGACCCGAGAAACCAATACCTCTGGCGGCATCCCGGTCATCGACTCGGAGCCGAGACGATTCGTGATCAGGCACTCGCCATCAGCGGACTCCTCTCTGATCGCATGTATGGTGTCAATGTCAGGCCCTACCAGCCGGCAACTTTCTGGAGAAAAACAGCCGGAGCCTCCGAAACCTACTACATCCCATCGATAGGAGAGGATGTTTATCGTCGAGGAGTCTACACTCTCTGGCGACGCAATAGCCACTAGCCCAGTTTCGCCAACTTCGACGCACCCGACCGATCCGCCTGTGTCGTCCAGCGCGATGTGTCGAACACCCCGCTGCAATCACTCACTCTACTCAACGATCCCGTCTACGTGGAAATGGCGAAGGCCTTCGGCAAACGTATTGAGAAAGAAGGCGGAGAGTCTCTCGACGAGCAAATCGGCTGGGCGTTTCAAACCGCCCTGGCGCGAGCTCCGCGGGAATCGGAAAGTCAGCTTCTGCAATCCTCTTTCGATTCCGTTCTCGGCGATAGCCATTCTAAGG
>JAKMGR010000497.1 GCA_022424805.1 Verrucomicrobiales bacterium | reverse complement strand
GACCTGGAAAAAGACCTTAGCGAAACGACAAACCTCGCGAAGAAGCACCCCGAAGTGGTTTCCGAACTCACCGACAAATACAACTCCTGGCTCGGCGAAATGGCGGAGCCGGTGAGCGGGCAGGCAAAGCGCTGGAAGGCTGGGGGCGAAGCGCCGCCGAAGAAAAAAATGTCGAAGGAGGAAAAGAAAGCCGCGCGGGAGAAGGCGAAGACCAAACGCAAGAAGGAACGCGAAGCGAAGAAGAGCGGTCAAACGCCTGAATCCTCTGAATGATCTGGCTCGGAAAATGTAGAAAAGGATCTCCGTATCCGCCGCGTCGGTCATGACATTGCAAAGGCTCTGCAGCGGGTGCGGAGACCCTTTTCTACATCCCTGCCACGACGATATTGAGACCAAGGGCGGCCTGGACTTCTATGCGCTGGAATGGAATCTAACGGATCCTCACTGGCCGGCTCTAACGACCACGTGCCAAATAGCGTTGATGGTTGGTAAGCGGCGAAACCAATTTTAATGAATTATTCCTCGGCCCGTCAGGAGAGTCCTCCGGGCCGAGGACATTCGACCTCAGCCAGCCCCTGCTGCGCTGATCAATTTGTCTACCGCTTTTGCGGTGAATGAACCGGATAGCGGTTCTGTTTTTCGGCCGCGATCTCAGCGGCCGCTCCTTCCGGCAGAATGCCCCAGTCTTTCTCATGGCTGATCACGGGATATTCAGGAAACAAGGAACCGGTCGGTCGCTGACCAATGCCGCGTTGCATGAACTCACCGAGCTCGCTCCTTGCTTCACCCGCCAGTTCCAGCAACTCCTCCACGACTTCCAGATTGGCCGCTGCCACGTCAGTGGTCTCGCCTCGATCATTCCCCAAGTGGAAGAGCACCGGCTGTTTCAAGTCAGAGATTCCTTTTTTCCCCTGCCAGAACGGTAACTGCTCTTTGCTGCGTGGCAGGTGAAGTTTCCACTCGCCCGAACGTACTGCTTGCAGATTTTCACAGTTGTAGAAATAGAACGGCTCGGAGGCTTCTCGCTTCAGATCTCCTCCCGCCAACAATGGCATCAAGCTCTCACCATCATAGGTGCGATCCGTCGGCATCGGCGCTTCGATAATCTCCGAAAGCGTCGGGAAAAGATCCATCGCGTTGATGTTCGCCTCAGAAATGCTGCCCTCTTGAATTCTTGCCGGCCAATGCAGGATAAAAGGAACGCGATGCCCTCCTTCAAACGTCACATACTTAGTACCCCGATAGGGCTCCGCATACTCGTTCTCGGTTGGGCCGTTGTCCGAAGTAAAAATAACGATGGTGTTGTCAGCGATCCCCGCTTCATCAAGCGCCTTCATCATCTCCCCAACCCCCCAGTCCATTTCCTGAATCATGTCACCCCGGAGCCCGTCTTCTGACGATCCTTTGAAGTCGTCACTCGCGGCAATCGGTGTGTGAGGAAAATTGTGAGAGTAGTAGAGAAAGAACGGCTCGTCTCCCGACTCTTTGATGATCTTCGTAACCTGTTCGGTGTAGAGCCTGGTCAACTGATCGAGCGGTGTCTTGGCAAAAATCTCGTCATCACCATCAAAGAACTTCGGCGAATGACTGAAGTTACAGGGCATGCCGTAGTAGGTGTCGAACCCCTGCTTGCGCGGGAGAAACTCCGGCTCGGTTCCAAGGTGCCACTTGCCCACCATGTGCGTCGTGTAGCCCTGCTGCTTGAACTGTTCCGTGATGGTGATCTCGTCAGGGTGAAGCCCCAGATACCAGTGAGCTCGTCGATTCGGATTGATTCCCATGTAGAGCCCGGCGCGCTGGGGATAAGCTCCCGTCAAAAACGCCGCACGCGAAGGCGAACAAATCGAGGCAGCCGTGTGGAAATCCGTGAACATCATCCCTTCGGCCGCGAGGCGATCGAGGTGAGGCGTTTTCACCTTCTTCGCCCCGTAGCAGCTGATGTCTGAATAGCCGAGATCATCGGTCAGCAAAAAGATGACATTGGGAAGCGACCGGGCCTCCACAATCGACGCCCGTCCCGGAAGGAACACAAGCGAGAGCACGAAAATAAAAAGGTATCGGGTCATATTTGGTCCACAAAGATACTACTAGCGCAACATACTCCAGACTTGGTTGTTCATAGGTCTCAATCGATGACGTCTTTGCTGCACAATTCGCGACTGCCAGCTTTCCCGTCGTCAGTGGCCTGCGTGCTGGACACATCACCGACAACGAGCCACTCGCGTTTGGTGGAAAGGCCAGGATTGAAGGAGCAACGCTGCGAGTCAATCTGTAGAAACTCGTTTCTTCAACGCTTCTCCAGGTTCTTCTGCACGATACTTTCCTGGCTCAATCCGAGCAACTTCTTCGCCAGAGTCGTGTCAGATTCGACATCTTTCTTGAGATTCCCAATCGAGGTCACCACTTCCTTGATCGCCTTTTCGTCGTCTTCCAGGATGAAAAGATAACCGTAGTATTCCCAGCCCCCAACATTTGAGGAATCACGGTCCGAGTCGTAGGAAGTAATCACCGGCTTGGCTTCGTAGCTGGCTTCCTTATCGGCTTTCGTAGTAATTCGAAATGTTTGCTTACTGAGGACCTTTCCGTAATCAGCATCATCCTCCGCATATCGTCTGGTCTGCCGCGCAATGAGAAAGAGGGTTCCCGTTCCGTCGTTGAAATCAATATCACGAGAATCATTCTCCACCGT
>JAKMGR010000487.1 GCA_022424805.1 Verrucomicrobiales bacterium | reverse complement strand
CCAACCGGAACCGATCAGTGCAGTCTTGTATTTCTTACCCGACTTCGATTGAGCACGAATATAGGGCGCAGCAGAAGCGCCCACGATGAGAGATGACGTTTTGAGGAAATGGCGACGGTTGGAAATTTCAGTCATGGTTATCTGGGAAAAGAAAACATCCGCAACAATTCACTGCGAGCTACGCAATCATGACGGCAGCATTTGAAATTGCCAAGCATTCGGCCATTCTTTCTCAAGACATTTTCTTATCCTCCCTTTCGACATGCCAACCCGCCTCCTCTTCGTTTGCCTTGGAAATATCTGCCGTTCCCCATCTGGTGAGAACGTGATGCGTCATTTAATCGATCAAGAGGAACTGACTGACGAATTTGAAATCGACTCGGCAGGCACCGCTGGCTGGCACATTGGCAAGCGACCGGACTCCCGCATGACTGCCGCTGCAAAAAACCGAGGAATCAACATGAAAGGAAGAGCCCAACAAGTGAGTCCAAATGACTTTGCCCATTTTGATTGGATTTTTGCGATGGACGACAGCAACTACAAGGATCTTTTGGAGGTCCGGAATCACTGCCCGAATCCAACCGCACAGCTCATTCGATTTTGCGAACTCTGCGAAGAGCACGAGGAACGAGAAGTCCCGGATCCCTACTATGGTGGACCGGAGGGTTTTGAGAAAGTTCTCGATCTGCTTGAGGATGGCTGTACTGCGTTTCTCCAGAGGTGGAAAGAAAACGCTCTCCCATGATTTCGTCTGCAATCGTTCGTGAAATTGAGACTGAAACGGGATTCCGGGTTCTTCCATCTTCCGGAAAATCCGTGTCCGGGGGCTGCATCCACCAGTCTGCCATTTTCGAAACGGAGGGAGCTGGTTCACTTTTTGTAAAACAGAACAATTCCGAGGCCCTGCAACTCTTTGAAACAGAGTTTCGTAGTCTGGGGTGGTTGGCTTCGACTGAAACGATTCGCGTCCCAAGGCCGCTTCACTTTGGAGAAATCGGGGGGACTGCCTACCTTGTCTTAGAAGCTCTTTCTCTATACAATCGAAGCGATTCAGACTCGTCTCGAAAGATGGGTCAGGCTCTTGCTCGTTTGCATTCCGCCGCTGATGATCGCTTCGGCGATGATCGCTTCGGCGATGATCGCTTCGGCGCCGACTACGACAACTTCATCGGTGCAACCCCACAGCCCAATCCCTGGACAGAATCATGGGCCGATTTTTTTACGAAACATCGGCTTGAGCATATGTTTCAACTCGCAGCAAAGCGGGGAAAGCTTTTCCAGGATGAGGGCCGACTTCTCGGCGCTGTTCACAGGCACCTCTCTTCTCTTGATATTTCTCCCTCGCTACTTCACGGCGACTTCTGGGGCGGCAATGCCAGTTTTGATATGAATGGAGATCCAGTTCTCTTTGATCCTGCCAGCTACATGGGAGACCGCGAAGCAGACATCGCATTCACTCGTGTCTTCGGTGGGTTTGGCCCTGGATTCTACGAAGCCTACCGCGAAACGTTTCCCGAGCCGGAACCGATTCGGGAGACGGTCTATAACCTCTATCATATTCTCAATCATTTCGTGCTTTTCGGCGGCGGATACGGCGATCAGGCTGACACGATGATTCGAGAAATTATGGGATCTCGATAGGAAAGAAAAAACCCGCCAACGCTTTCGCGAGGGCGGGTTTTCAAAGTTTACTGCGATAGTAGAATCGAGAGCTTACTCAGCTTTCTTCTTTTTATCGCCGTCAGGCTTTGGCTTTCCTTTGCCTTCTCCCTTATCACCGCCGGGCTTTCCCTTGCCACCTTTGCGAGGAGCACTGAGTTCCGCCTTGTCAAGTTGACCATCGGAGTTCTTATCACGACCTGCGAACATTTTGCCGACCATGTCGCCCTTTCCAGCTTCTTGAGCTTTCTTGGCCATGGGACTAGCTGCGAACTCTTCTTTGGAGAGCGTGCCGTTGCCGTCCTTGTCGAGCTTCTTGATCATCATTTCGGCACGCTTGGCTGGAT
>JAKMGR010000486.1 GCA_022424805.1 Verrucomicrobiales bacterium | reverse complement strand
CAGGTCGCCCTGACCCTGGGCTGTAATCGAGGACGCGCTTTTTACTCGGTCGTTGTTCCGGAAGCGTGGCGGGGAATTTCCACGGCCGGCACGCTTGCCTGGACGCGGGCGATGGGAGAGTTCGGGCCTATTCTCGTTTTTGCCGGAGCGATCCGTGGCAAGACCGAGGTTCTGCCGTCGACTGTCTTTCTCGAGATCAGCATCGGAAATCTGGAAGGCGCCGTTCTCATCTCGCTCCTGATGGTGACCATCGCGGTGATCGTTCTTGTCGCGGTCCGGATTTGGGACAAAGGAACCGGAGAGCAATTTTATCATGATTAGAGTGGAGCAACTCGGAGTCAGGGCGGGTGCTTTTGAGCTGTCGGATGTCAGCTTCGAAATACCGACGGGCGGCTATGGCGTGCTCATGGGGAAAACGGGATGCGGGAAGACCACCATTCTCGAAGCCATCTGCGGACTCAAAGAAATCACGGCCGGGAGAATCTACCTCGGCGGCCGCGACGTCACCGACGCCCGGGCAGGCTTGCGGGGCGTCGGCTTTGTCCCGCAGGATGGCACCCTCTTTACGACGATGACGGTGCGCAATCATCTCGCTTTTGGCCCCAAGGTTCACGGCTGGAAGAAAGACGAAATTCAAGAGCGCGTCGAGGAACTCGCCGGCCAGCTTAGCATCGAACACCTGCTCGACCGAAAGCCCAAAGGCTTGAGTGGCGGCGAGCGGCAACGCATTTCCCTGGGACGCGCTATCGCCGTCCGTCCGTCTGTCTTGTGTCTCGACGAACCTCTCAGTGCACTCGACGAAGAGACCCACACTGACATGCTCAGCCTGCTTCACGAGGCGGTGAAAGAAAACGGCATCACCGCCCTCCACATCACTCACTCCAAGCAGGAAGCAGCCCAAATCGGGGATTGTCTTTTTCGCCTGGATGAGGGCAAGCTAATCGAAGAGAAATGAAGAAAATTACCCTGCAATACACCGGACAGCTCGCCAACGTCGCAGGACGTTCCGGAGAAATGGTCGAAGTGGAAGAGGGGACACCCCTCGGTGAGTTGGTAGCAAAAGTCGCTGGCGAGCACGGGACGAAGTTTTCCGATCTCGTGATTGATAAGCAATCGGGAAAGCTGCATCGCTCCCTCATGGTCGTTTTTGAAGGCGAGCAGGCGGACGGGGATCTGGATAGTTTGTCCTTGGACGAGGTGGAGAACGTGATGCTGATGACGCCGATTGCGGGGGGGTGAGTTGCTTTTTGGAATACAAAGGATTTGGGGAAAATGCTGCCCATCCTTGCGTGATTGACACATTTTCCCACTCCCCTGATTCTGAACTACAATGATTCAGATCATGAAACTGCTTTTTTCTCTCTCTCCCGCCCTGTTTTTGATAGCACCCCTGATGGCCGAGCAAACTCCGGAAGAGTTCGCCAAGGTCCACGGAGGTGCGGTTCTCCAGATCGGTGCTCCGGACTCCAGCCTCTCGGGGGAGATGGCAAAGACCGGGAGATACATCGTAAACGTTCTCGGAAAAGACCAGCAGCTGATTGAGAAAATTCGAAGCGAGCTTCATCAACAAAATATTTACGGAGTCGCCTCCGCCGAGCATTGGCAGGATTTTTCCCATCTCCCGTATACCGAGAATCTGATCAACCTGATCATAGTGAGCGGAGCAGATGCGCCTCTCAAAGAGTTGCTTCGCGTCACCGTGCCTGACGGAGCGGTCGTCTTCACAGGTACGAAAAAACCAAGTGCCGCGGATCTCGAGAAAGCGGGTTATGTCAGCATTCGTGAGTCAGATGAATCGACCGAGAAAAAGTGGATCGTTGCCCGCAAGCCCTGGCCCGACAGCATGGGACACTGGACACATTCCCGACATGACTCGAACGGCAATGCGGTTTCTCCTGACACGGAAGTTGGTGAGCCGAAGCGGATTCGATGGATTGCTGCTCACTCCGGGAGAGAGGTTGAGGGAATGGTCTCGGACGATGGTCGCAATTTCTACGGGCAGGCACTGGCACGGGATAGCTTCAATGGTCTTCGCCTCTGGCATCGCGATCTGTCTCAGCCCGAGGAGAAAATGGATCCAGTCACGTTCACTATGAAGCCTCTGCATCGCGAGCAGGCTCGGCCTGTTGCGACCGAGAACTTCCTTTTTGCGGTAGCTTTCCCCACAAAGAATCTCGTCGCGATAGATTCGGTCACGGGAGAGATTGTTCGTTCCTTTCCCGAAATCGAAGACCCCGCTGAGCTCGTTCAGCGAAAGGGACTGGTCGTCGCTACCGGTCCGAAGGGTGTCTATGCCTTCAATGCTCAAACCGGATTCCTGGAGTGGAAAAATGAGTCATCGAGTCCGCGAACTCTTGTCGCCGGCGATGACCGGGTCAGTTATGTGCAGGGCGAACCGAGACGAGGAGAAAATGCGGAGGCAGTCACAGTCGATCTCTATACTGGTGAAGTGATCTGGAGGAACAATTCTTTTCCCTGGCTCGCCAAGGTGAAGAGAAGCGTCATGTTTGGAAATCAGATTTCCTACGAAGTTTCCACCTTCAATGACTTCGACAACGAAACGGGAATTCACGTGGTGAATGCGGAGAATGGAGAGTTGTCATGGGAAAAGAAATATTCCCCGGGCATGAACCACGCACGCCAGGCCAGGGCTCTTTTCATTGGCGAAGACATCTGGATTCAACAGGGCGGAAAAGTTGACTACCCGGATCGGGAGACTCCAACGAAATTCCAGCCTATCGAAGTGACATCCCTCGATCCGAAAACGGGAGAGACGAGAAAAAGCCTCGCTGGTGGACTGGGGCATTGTGCGCCTCCGGTCGCGACGGTGAACATGATGTTCTCCGGAGTCGTCGAGATCACGGATCTCAAGACGGGAGAAATGATGGTGAACTCGATCACCAAATCGAATTGCTCCAAGGAAAACGGGTTCATTCCTGCCAACGGATTGATCTACTCCAGCCCCAAGCACTGCACTTGCTGGCCGATGCTTCGTGGATACGTCGCGATGGCTCCGGATCATCCGAAGTTGGAGAAGAACGATTACCCTCCAGCACTTCCCGCGTCGGAGATCAAATTTCAGCTGACCAAAGGTTCGGCTACACCGGCCCCCGACGCACCCCCGACAACGGATGCCGATTGGCCGATGTATCGCAATGACGAGTGGCGCAGCGGTAGTTCCAAATCTGCTGGCCCGGTGAATCCTGCGGTATTGTGGGAAGCGAGTATTTCTCAATCACACCAGCTGCCAGAGAGCAGTGCGCTGCGCTTTGACTGGAAGGAAAACCCGTTTATCAAAGGATTGGTGAGCCCGCCGACCATTGCGAATGAAATCGCCTACATCACTCGCCCCGATGCCCACGAAGTGATCGCGGTGAATGCTGCGACGGGGGAAACGATCTGGCGCTCAACCGCCCGCGGACGGGTTGATACTCCTCCGACCATCCACAAGGGACTTTGCCTCTTCGGGGATCACTCCGGTTACGTGCATGCCTTGCGAGCTGATACCGGAGAGACCGTCTGGGAACTTCGGGCCGCTCCGATTGACGAGCGAATGGGAGCCTACGGGCAAATCGAATCCGCATGGCCTGTCGCCGGCTCGGTTCTTGTCAGCGAAGATATCGCCTATTTTGCGGCAGGTCGTCAGCAGCTTTCCGATGGCGGAGTTTTCATCTTTGCTGCAGATC
>JAKMGR010000485.1 GCA_022424805.1 Verrucomicrobiales bacterium | reverse complement strand
AAATGGCATACCGGCACCGACACCGGGGCGAATCGGGACTGGGATCATCAAGTAGTTTGGAACCGTCCCCGTCACACCAAAAATGCCGGGAGCTACTACAAAAACCAGTTGATCGAGAGGAACGGCGGCGAAGCGAAACTGGAAAAAGGTTACTCGACTGATAACTACACGAACTGGGCGGTCGACTATCTGAAAGGCGATGGTCGGGATGAGAAAAAGCCATTTTACCTCTGGCTCTGCTACGGCGCTGTCCACGGCCCGTTCACCCCGGCGAAGCGACATCTCGAAGCCTACCCGGAAGCATCCGTCCCCGTACCCGCTGACATTTATCCGCCGCGCCCGGGAAAGCCGGCCTACATGCAATCGATTGCGAACTGGTTTCAGGGCGAAGATGGTCGTCCGCATCTCAAGGGTCGCAAGCGCGCCACCGGAGAGCTCAGTCCCGGAAATGGTTTGCACGGAAGTGACCTGAACAGCTGGATTCGCCAATATCACCAGGGAGTCCTCGCATTGGATGAAGCAGTCGGCCGTATCGTCCAGACGCTGAAAGATTCCGGTCTCTACGACAACACTCTCATCGTGTTCACATCCGACCAAGGCTTTGCGTGGGGCCAGCACGGATTCCGAACCAAAGTCGCGCCATACGATGCCAATATCCGCAGCCCCATGATCATCTCGATGCCTTCACGCCTGCCGAAAGGCAAAGTCTACGATGCTCCGGTAGGCGGGGTCGATTTGATACCTACCTTTTTTTCTTTCGCTGAGATCGACCTGCCCTGGGATATGCACGGGCGAGACCTGAGGCCGGAATTGGAGAATCCGAATACGCGAACGAAACATTCGCTCCTCACGGTTCACACCGGGCGATTCTATGGATCAGATACCGATAGCGTTCCAACCGATCCCGAGATCCTGCGCCAAACCGCGCAGGTTCCCTGGTATGCCTCACTACACGATGGTCGCTACAAATACATTCGAACCTTTGTCGAGGGGGAAATGGAGGAACTCTACGACCTGGAAGCTGATCCTGAAGAGCTCACCAATCTGGCCCTGGAAAAAGCACGTCACGCTGATGTTGTCCGAATGCGGGAGGAGGCCATCATGGAACTGAAACGCACCGGGGCGAAAATGGTGAATAGTCTTCCTGCGGTAAGGAACGATTGAGCGGGTTTTTCCTGCGGTCCTTCTACTCTATTCCTATGAAACCAAGTTTGCTCATCTGTGGAATCCTCGTCTTGATAACGCTTTTCGCCGGACTCGCACCAGCGGACGAAAAGCCGCTCAGCGCTGAAGACCTCGTAGTCCTCCAGCCGAATTCCGGTGGGGCACCTCCTGGAGGAGCGCCCCCCAACACCTTACTGGAAAACTGGCTTGCCGCCGAAGCTGAAAGGCTCATCGATCAGCGCAGCGAAGCGTTCGAAGTGATGATCAAGAGCGAGGCGGCCTGCCGCAAATGGCAGGAGGAGCGCCGCGCCTTTTTCCTTGAGCGTATCGGCGGACTGCCCGAACGCAGTCCGCTGAATCCGCAGGTTGTCGGTACGCTTCAGGGTGAGGGATACCGCATCGAAAAGATTATTCTCGAAACACGTCCCTCCTTTCACCTCACTGCCAATCTCTATTTGCCCGAATCTAAGGGGCCTTGGCCCGGGGTGCTGGTGCCCTGCGGACACAGCCACAACGGCAAGGCCTCGGGGCAGTATCAGCTCACCTGCATGCTGCTTGCTCGACACGGGATTGCCGCGATCTGCTACGATCCTATTGGGCAGGGGGAACGTTACCAGATTCTCGATCCAGAAAATAAACGCGAGGTCTTCGACGATGCGCCGCATGTAAAAACGCCTCATCCGAATCTTCGTCTCATGTGTACTACCGAACATACCATGGTCGGATTGAGCAGTGCATTGCTTGGCGGAAATGTCGCCCAATTCCGCGTCTGGGACGGGATGCGCGTGATCGATTACCTGCAGAGCCGGCCAGACATTCTTCCGGACAAAATCGGCTGCACCGGAAACT
>JAKMGR010000470.1 GCA_022424805.1 Verrucomicrobiales bacterium | reverse complement strand
ATGCTGCTGCTATCGCCTTCCGAGACTCTTGCCGGCGATCCCGAACTTGCCGAAGTGGATTTCCGTATTGAGGCGGGGCTTTCCTGGTATGGTCCATGCGACTTTGAGGACATTAGTTTATTTAATCACGATGATCGTCCCGATTTTCGGGATCGCTTTGGACCGCGAATTACCGGAAAAAAGTTCACGCCTGAAGAGAAAAAGAGTCTCTATTCTGAGATGAGCCCGGTCACCTATCTCAAAAGCGACAGCCCGCCGCTTTTTCTGATTCAGGGCGATGAGGACACCACAATTCCCGTGAAGCATGCGAGGCATATGAAAAAACGAGCCGCGGAGTTGCAGGCACCGGTAGAAATTCTGATCGTCAAAAATTCGGGCCACAACTGGCGGAAGGTTGGGGCTGAGATCGAGCCCTCCCGAGAGGAAATTATCAGGGAATCGCTTGCCTTCTTTCATCGTCACGCATTGGAATAAAGCGAGCCCGGAAGATCAGTCACCAGACCAATCCATTTAGCCATGAGCGAAACCAACGAAAAACCCGCAAGCAACGACGCGATCGATTCGCGTGTTCCATCGATCGAGCACCTTCGCGAACGCGCTCGAAAGCGGATTCCGCGATTTGCCTTCGAGTATCTGGAAGGTGGTTGCAATTCAGAAATCAATCTGCGGCGCAATACCGAAGAGATTCGTGAAGTACAACTGAAGCCTTACTATCTTCGCGATTACCCCGGATCGGATCAGTCGGTCGAGCTGTTTGGAAAAACTTACGACGCACCGTTTGGAATTGCCCCAATCGGTCTGCAGGGACTCATCTGGCCGCGCGCGACCGAGATTCTGGCGAAGGCGGCTTTTGATCACAACATTCCGTTTACTCTCAGCACCGTGGGGACAGCGAGCATTGAAACGGTAGCCGAGCTCACAGAGGGCAACGCCTGGTTTCAACTTTATCATCCCACCGAGGACGACTTGCGGAACAAGCTTCTCGATCGTGCCGCAGACGCCGGACTGCCGGTCCTCGTGATCCTCGCGGATACTCCGACTTTTGCTTATCGCCCGAAGGAAATCAAAAATGGCCTCTCGATTCCGCCGCGTATGTCAGTGAGCAATGTCATTCAGATGATGATGCATCCGACCTGGTCATTCAGTCAGCTGGCTGCTGGTGCCCCGGAGTTTAAAACGATGAAGCCCTACATTCCAAAGGGTCTCAGCATGAAACACCTTGGTCTTTTCATGAACAAAACCTTTTCCGGCCGGCTCAACCCCGACAAGATCGCTGCCATTCGCGATCGCTGGAAGGGGAAGTTGGTAGTCAAAGGAATCGTCAACTCAGAGGATGCCGAAAAGGCGATCAGTCTCGGTGTCGATGGCATGATCGTTTCCAATCACGGAGGTCGACAGCTCGACGCCGGACAATCGACAATCAAGCCGCTGACGACACTGGCGAAAGAATTCGGCGACCGCACTACCATCATGATCGATAGCGGTTTGCGCGCGGGCCCGGATATTGCCTGTGCCCTCGCGAGCGGCGCGAAATTCGCTTTCATGGGCCGGTCCTTCATGTATGGCGTCGGCGCGCTGGGTGAAAAAGGCGGAGATCACACCATTGCGATGCTGAAGAAACAACTCCAGCAAGTCATGGAGCAAGTTGCCTGCGAACGGGTCAGTGATTTCCCGAAACACCTGGTGTGACGTTCTCTGGTCAGATTCCGGAAAAAAATCGTCATCTCTAGCTGGGTACGATAGAATCAATACGGAGTGAGAGCAGAACCCGAAATACTGGACGTCGAAACATTCGGAAACGCCACGCGCTACGGAGTCGTTCGAGCGATGGAATGCGATGCTCGCAGCTGGATTTCTGACGCTCCCATTTGCGAGCTTTTGATGACGCATCACATCTCTCACGTCGGACGGATGTGGGCAAAGCCGCCGTTTACCGAAATCGGCTGTGTCAGTCCCGAACATCTACGACGTCTTTGCCAACAGCAACTGAGCAGGAGTCCGATTCGACACGTGACCTACCTACGGATGCGGCGGGTCGTACACTACCTCACGACGTCACATGACAGGGCGGAAACAATTGGGCAAGCGGTTGAATACGAAAGCCCCCTTACCTTTTCCAATGCGTTCAAGCGCTGGACCGGAAAACGACCCTCCGAGTTCCGTGAGTGAACTTTCCCAGCGCCCGATGGCAGAATCAATTCCTATGAAGAGAAACATCATCTTTCGAAAAATGAAAACTCAGCCCGGACCAAACCCTATCTGGTCGAGCATCGTAAGTTCTTTGCTTCGTGACCACACCCTCTTTTGTCTGCTGCTTCTCAGCTTCGCATGTCTGACATTCTTGCAGCCGGGCATCGTCGAGGCGCAGGACTCTTCTCCCGCATTTGGAAAGCAGGTGTCCGAATCTGGAATCAAGCATTCCTTTCTGATTGCGGGAACTCCCACGGTAATTGTGGGCGAGGATGGCGAGGTGAAATGGAAGGCGCAGGGAAAAGCGCGAGACGGTTTTGTCCTGGAGGATGGCAACGTGCTCGTGTCGATCGGAAATGTAGCAAAAGAAATCACGATGGAGGGCAAGGAGGTCTGGAGCTACGCGCTGGCGAAAGAAAACAAGGAACTCGGCACAGCTCTTCGCCTGAGCGACGGCAACACTCTCGTCGTCGAACGTGGCGTGAAACCTCGATTGCTCGAAATTACCCGGGAAGGGGACATCGCTGTCGAGGTCCCGCTTTTACCGGAAACCGACAACGCCCACATGCAGACCCGCATGGCTCGCAAGTTGCCGAATGGAAATTACCTCGTTCCGCACTTGCTGGCATTCAAGGTGAAGGAGTATCAGCCCGACGGAAAAGTCGTCAGAGAAATCAAGACCGACCTTGAGGAACTCGGTGGCAGGGAGAAAAGAAACTGGCCCTTCACCGCGATTCGCCTTGAGAACGGAAACACTCTCGTCAATCTGACGAACGGGAACAAAACGGTCGAGTTCGACAGCGACGGCAAAGTCGCCTGGAAAGTCACGAATGAGGATGTTGCAGGACTTTTTGCGGATCCCTGTGGTGGCCAACGTCTCGCCAATGGAAACACGGTCATTTGCAGCTACGGACAGAAAAATCCAAAGAAGCCTAAGCTGTTTGAAATCACTCCCGACAAAAAAGTGGTCTGGGAATTCTTTCATCCCAAGGCCCGCGCCCACGAAGTGCACGTCCTGACCACGAACGGAAAGCCAGAAGGGGCGTTGAAGTAGAGAAGTTTCACTCTTCCTCGACGACCTTTAAGCCGGAAACAACTCCTCGATCATTCCGGTTGAGTCTCCATGTGATTCCGCAGCAATGCCAGATCCATTGAGAAGACTGAGCCAGAGATTGCAGAGGGGCGTTTTCGGCTGCATGACGAGGTGTCGACCATGCTTGATGCCAGCGCCCCCGCCCGTCACGATTGTCGGGCAATTGGTGAGGTAGTGAATGGAATGGATGTTACTGCCAAGCGTGATGGTAGTGTGATCAAAAAGTGAAGAACCATCGGCTTCCTTGATCTCTTTGAGTCGATTCAGGAAATGAGCGAATAGCTTCGACTGCTCGAGGTCACGCATTTGAGAAACGTCCATGCGAGTGCCTGGCTCATAGTGGCTCATGTTGTGTGCTGTGATGGTGGCACCTAGACTGCGGATGAGGGTGTCGAGTGGTTGGCGATAAGTGAAAACCCGCGTCGTATCGACCTGCAGTGCAGCGGCCATGAGATCGTACATGACCTTCACTTCCTCGACACCGTGGAGGCTCTTGTCTGGTTCGACGGGAGCTGGATTGGGGACTGGCTTGGGGACCTCAAGCCAGTCCTTTTCTTTGGCGAGGCGTTCTTCAATTTCGCGAATCGATTGCAGGTATTCGTCGAGCTTTTCCTTGTCTGTCTGGGTCAGGCCCTTCCGCGTTGTTTTCGCGTCTTCGAGCACCGTGTCGAGGATGCTGCGCTGCTTCAGCAGGTCGGCCTGCCTCTGCTCAAGCGGAGTCGTGTCATCGGAAAAAAGCCTGTGGAATGCGGCGACTGGAGTCGTTAGTGCCGACATCGGCTTTCCCTGGCGGTTCCAGGCGAGGGAAAGGCCGGGTCCGTGACCGGAATTATCGCCGCCCTTGTAGGTAAGTTGCACCGAAGAAAAGCGAGTGTCTTCTCCGAGCGAGGCGGCGGCAACTTGGTCTGCGGAAACTGTATTGTGAAAACTCTGTCCGGGTTCGGCATATCGATTTGCTCCGGTGAGCCAGAAGGTGCTGCCCCAGTGTGCCTCGTTGTTGTACTGGTTCGCGAGATTCTGAATGATCGTGAAATCGTCTTTGTGTTTTGCCAAGGGAGCCAATCCTGCGGGAAGGGTGTATCCCTCGCCTACGTCCTTCTGGTCCGGATACCACGATTCTTTGGTGACACCAAAACCCATACCAAGAAAAGCGAAGCGCTTTGGCGGTGTGGGTGCGTTCGCGGCAGAGGCAAAGCGGCGAAACCCGAGCGACTCGAGGAATGGCAGGGCGATCAACGCGGAGCTGCTCCGGAGAAAGCTGCGGCGGTTCGGCGCGATGCGGGACGAGCGCGGGGTAGGGGATGAGCTGGTAGATTTCATTTTTTCCGACGGAAAGGGGCTGATTCGACGAAAGCCAGAACAAGTTCGCGCATCGAACCGTCCTTGGCATTGGCGCGTTTGAGCAGTCGTTCGCGCAAGCTTTCGTCAGAAAAGCCGTAGGGGCGTCCGAGTCCATACTCGATGAGAGCCTCCGTGAATCCCTGCGTGAATGCTTCGCCGTGCTTGGCAACTTCCTGCCGCAGGCCGTAAAAATCATCAAACGGCGTCCCGTCGGGCATCGCCCCACTCGAATCGATCGTTACTTCCTTCTTTGCGACGATGCGTCTTCCCTTGGATTTGGTCAGGTGAAGAACTTCGCGCCACTGCCCAACCGGATCGAAATTCTGCATGCCGTATCCGATGGGGTCGATGCGCTGGTGGCATTGCGCGCACTGTGCTTCTTCCATGTGCGCGTCGAGTTCCTCGCGTGGAGACAGCAGTTTTCCTCGCACGCGGCTGAGCTGTGGGACGTTGGGAGGAGCGGGTGGTGGGGGATCGTTGAGCAAATAGCGCATCACCCAGACGCCCCGCTCCACGGGCGAAGAGTGATTTCCATCTGATCCCATTGCGTGAATTGCCGCCATCCCTAGTAAGCCGCCGCGTGGGGTGTTGTCCGGAACCGCGACTTTGAGAAAGTCCTTCCCGTTGACGGGAGGTAGTCCGTAGTAGTCGGCCAGCAGGTCGTCGACGATGACATAGTCGGCATTCAGCAAATCACTGGCAGGGCGGCGTTCGTTCAGGATGTGCCGAATCGTCTCGAAAACTTCCGAGCGCGCCGACTCTTTCATGCTGTCGTCGAATTCAGGAAAGGTCCGGAAGTTGAACTGGAAAAAATCGAGTCGCTCCATATGCAGCCATTGATGTGCGAGCGAAGAAATGAAGGCATCGGATCTCCTGTCATCGAGAAGGCGCTCAGCGTGAGTGCGAAGGACGCCTTTTTCGCGAAGCCGCCCGTTCTCTGCATCGGCAAGGAGTTGCGTGTCGGGAGGGGCGGACCAGAGCAGATAACTCAGCCGGACTGCGAGTTCGCGGTCGGTCAGTTCCTCGACTTTCCCTTTTTCTTTCCCTTCCGTTGAAATGGGTTCAGCGAGATAAAGAAAACCCGGCGAGGCGAGGACGATGGCGAGAGGCTCACGAATGGCTTCGTAAAATTTGCTACCGGCCTTCGTTTCCTCCCGATACAGATTATGGAGCCGGTCAATAAAAGCGGTCGATGGAGGGCGCACGCGAAACGCTCGTTTTGCAAAACGCTCGATCACCTCTCGTGCGTAAGCGTCCTGGTCGGGCTGCGTCCACCACATTCCCTTGTAGAAAACCTCGGAGACGGCGCGCGGTGGCCAGGTTTTGTGATGTGGGCCTGTCAGGACGATTTTGTCGACTACCAGTTTTGGGATAAGGCCGTCGCCATTCTTTCCGCTCAGACGCAGAAAGGTTGAGCGGGCGGCATCCCGGTTGTTGTGCTGCCGGTGACGAATGATGATCTCTCGAGGTCCCGATTTGGTAACAGGAACAGGAAGAGTCACCTGCTGAGGTTTACCGGTGGGGGCCGCTACGCGGATATGCCCAAGTCGTTTGATCTCGCCGCTTCGCGCTCCGGGAAAGCCGTATTCCAGGTAGGTCTCATTGCGTTTTGCGCCCTTCAGAGGAGCTACATGAACATGGATACGAAATTCACCGCGTGGTGCTTTTGGCGGATTTTTGACCTTTACGGAATTCGTTCCGTTGAAAAATGGCTGCAAGAGAACACCCGTCTTGCTGCGCGGATCGTCGAGGTAATTTTGATATCCGGCATATTGCTGGTTGTAGAGGCGTTCGCGGAAGCGCACGTCGAATTCATCGAGCAATCCGAACTTACTCGGCGGTTTGCTTCCATCTGAGTTTCTCCACGCCTGTGCTTTGTCGTAGTCCGCTCTGATCTTGCTGGAGACTCGTTCGATGAAATCGTTTTGCGATGTTTCCGGTTCGATTTTCACCCGGATTGGTTCCGGTTTTTTGTTTCCGAAGAGAAAAGCCTCATCAAGAGCATCGCGGGCAATGGCGAGGTATTGCTCAAATTGGTCGGCGGAGAAAAAGAGGGCTGACCCTGTGGTATCGAATCCTCCGGAG
>JAKMGR010000465.1 GCA_022424805.1 Verrucomicrobiales bacterium | reverse complement strand
AGACGGACCCGAAACCTATCCGGGTTTTCCTGCAGGAAGGTGAAAACGACCTCGATAACCTCCACGGAAACTGGCCTCTCGCGAACGAGCAAATGGCCGCAGCTCTGAAATTCTCGAGCTACGATTACAAGTTCGTAATGGGAACTGGTCGCCACAGCGCGAGACACGGGGGCGCCATTTTCCCTGACACGCTGCGGTGGATCTGGCGGGACTGGAAGAAAGCGGAATAGAGGGCACTTCGAATCTACGGGGCAGCAAATGGATCCACAGCAGGGAGAGAAGCCGACGATGCGTACGCAGGTAGAGGTGTCGCAGTTTTTGGACTACCTAAAATACGCCCTTTTCGATTAGGCCGCAGAAGCGTAATCTCCCTCAATGCCAATCAAAGCTGTCATCGCAGTATTCGTTTTATTGGGGGCAACCTTCGCTGCCGCCGAGGAAATCGACTTCACTCGCAACGTGCGCCCGATTCTTTCGGAGAATTGTTTCCACTGTCACGGACCGGACCCGAAGGCGCGAAAAGGCAAGCTTCAGCTCGATGAAGAGCAGGATGTGAAACGCGATCGAGACGGGTATGCTGTAGTCGTTCCCGGGGAAAGCGAGACGAGCGAGTTGTATCTGCGTCTTGTCAGTCACGACCCGGATGATGTAATGCCACCCCCGGATTCAAACCGGACGCTGACCAAAACGGAGATCGAGACAGTGAAGCAATGGATCGACCAAGGTGGCAAGTGGGGCGAGCATTGGTCATTCACCTCGGTAAAGCGCCCCGAAGTCTACCCTGATGCGGGACATCCCATCGATGCGCTCGTCTCCCAGGTTCATGAGGAGGAAACGATCACGCCGACAGAGCGGGCTGGAAAGAGAACCCTGATCCGCCGTGCCTCGCTCGACCTAACGGGCTTGCCTCCGACAACTGACAGGATTGAGTCCTTTGTTAACGATTCTTCCACCGAGGCCTGGGAGAAAGCGATCGATGAAATGCTCGCCTCCCCTGCCTATGGAGAACGCATGGCATGGGACTGGCTTGATGCGGCTCGCTACGCCGATTCCAACGGCTACCAGGGCGACATGGAGCGGACGATGTGGCCTTGGCGGGACTGGGTCGTGCGAGCCTTCAACGAAAACAAAACCTTCGATCAGTTCACAATCGAGCAGTTGGCCGGTGATTTGCTCCCGAACGCAACCGAGGATCAGATCCTCGCGACAGGCTTCAACCGCAACCACATGATCAACGGCGAAGGTGGTCGCATCGCCGAGGAAAACCGGGTCGACTACGTCATGGATATGGCAGAGACGATGGGGACTGTCTGGATGGGCTTGACCCTCAACTGCTGTCGATGCCACGACCACAAGTTCGACCCGCTGACGCAGCAGGACTACTTTTCGCTCACGGCATTTTTCAATCAGACCCCGGTTACCGGTGGAGGACGCGATCCCCAGACCAAGCCGAATCTGGCAGTAGCCACTCCGGAGCAGAAAAAGCGTGAAGCCGAGTTGCAAGCTGCTTATGACAAGGCAATCGGAGACCTTTCCGCTCTCGCGAAAAAACTCCAGCCCGGACAACGAGAGTGGGAGATTCAGCGGGAAGACGGAACCAACTGGCAACCGCTCGTCCCGGTATCGGCGACGGCAAAAATGCAAACCCTGACTCCCCAGAAGGATCACTCGATTCTTGCTACGGGCGGGCCTCACCCGAAAGACACCTACACGATCACCTTTCGTGGGGGAGACAAGGAGGCGCGTGCGCTTCGACTCGAGGCTCTGCAAAATCCAGGTTTCACCAACGATGGCAAAGGGCTTTCCCGCTCCGACAGCGGAAACTTTGTTCTCACCGGGATTGAAATCAGGGCAAACGGCGAAACGGTTAAGATCGCTTCCGCAACCGCGTCCTTCGAGCAGCGCTCTTTCAAAATCAACAGCGCCTACGATGGAAAATCAACGACAGGCTGGGCCGTCTTTGACGGAAAAGGTGTCGTAACGCCCCACGAGGCGGTCTTTCTTTTCGACAAACCCGTGCCGGCGAATGCCGAGTGGAAAATTATCCTCAGACACGACTCTCGATACGAGAGTCACAGCATCGGAAGAACTCGCCTTTCGACTACGAACGAAGCCACACCTAAGATAGGCAAAGAGGATGCCAAGTTTCTTGCCGCCCTGCGGAAAGACCCTGACAAACGCACCAAGGAAGAAGCAGCGCTCGTCGGAAAGACCTATCGTAACTCCAACTCGGATTACCTGGCACTGAAGCAGATCTCGGACTCTGCGAAAAAACGTCTTGATAGCCATCGCAGCTCGATCCCCAAAGTCATGGTGATGGACGACATGGAGAAGCCTCGCGAAACATTCATCCTCAATCGGGGTCTCTATAATCAACCGGGCAAGGTCGTTCCGGCAGCTGTTCCCGCAATTTTTCCCCCACTTCCCGAAGGAGAGAAAGCCAACCGGCTTGCCTTGGCTAAGTGGCTAGTCGATCGAGAGAATCCCCTGACCGCCCGCGTCACGGTGAATCGAACCTGGCAGATGCTTTTTGGAGTAGGTCTCGTGAAGACAGCGGAAGATTTTGGCGTGCAGTCGGAATACCCAATGCATTCCGAGTTGCTCGACTGGCTCGCCGCCGAATTCATGGAGTCGGGCTGGGACATGAAACATCTGCTCAAGACAATCCTGATGAGCGAAACCTACTGCCGCAGTTCGAAGATTGATTCTCCTTCGACCTACGAAAACGATCCGGAAAACCGTCTCCTCGCTCGAGGTCCCCGCTTCCGTATGCCATCGTGGATGATTCGCGATCAGGCCTTGGCGACCTCCGGACTGCTCAATTCGAAGATGGGTGGAGCGTCGGTGAACGGCTACCAGCCTCCGGGGATCTGGGAAGAGGCGACCTTCGGAAATAAGAAATACACCCAAGCGACCGGTGACGATCTTTACCGCCGCAGCCTCTACATTTTCTGGCGACGCATCGTCGGGCCGACCATGTTTTTCGACGCGGCGAAACGGCAGATTTGCGAAGTAAAAACGCTTCGTACCAACACGCCGATGCACGCGCTTTCGACCTTGAACGACATCACCTACGTCGAGACGGCTCGGACACTCGCTGAACGAATCACCAAAGAAGCTGAGCCCGACAAGCGCCTCGAGTACGCAGGAAGGATCGTGCTGGCGCGGGAGCCATCCGCGGAAGAAAAAGCAATCTGGCAACGCGCCCTGAACCGGGCCACAGAGGCCTTTACCGCTTCGCCGGAAAAAGCGGAATCCTTTATCAAAACGGGAGACTCCGAGCGCGATGAGTCATTGCCCGCAGTCGAGCAGGCCGCCCTCGCGCACGTCTGCCTGATGATTCTGAACCTCGACGAAACCCTGACCAAGGAATAAAGCGATGAGCGATGCCTGGAATATCTTCGATCCCAATGCGCCCGATCCGATTCGGGAACATCAGCTCGACATCAACCGCCGACAATTTTTCGGAAGGACCGCTGGAGGCATTGGTACGGCGGCGCTCGCCTCCCTGCTCGGTCGTGACGGTATTGCCGCTGATGTTCCGCCTCGGCGCGCCGGACTCCCGGGCGTGCCGCACCACGGAGCGAAGGCCAAAAACGTCATCTACCTCTTTCAAAACGGAGGCCCTACCCACGTCGACATTTTCGACTACAAGCCGAACCTGACAAAACTACACGGAGAGCCGTTTCCCAACGGATATGTGGAAGGGAAACGATTCAGCACGATGACAGGCAAAGCCGACGGAAAGCTCGTTCTCAATTCCATCGAGCCCTTTCGCCAAGGCGGAAAATGCGGAGCCTGGGTCAGTGACCTGATGCCCTACACCCGCGAGATAGCGGATGACATCTGTTTTATCAAAGGTATGCACACCGACGCGGTGAACCACGCGCCCGCGATCAGTTTCATGCTGAGCGGCGGCCAGATTCCTGGTCGCCCGACGATGGGTGCCTGGCTGACCTACGGCCTCGGAATCGAAGGAGACAACCTGCCTGGCTTCGTCGCGATGACTTCGATTTCGGAGGGAACAAGCTGCGGCCAGATTTTTTATGACTTCTACTGGGGATCCGGCTTTCTCCCTTCGCGTTATCAAGGCGCCAAGTTTCGCGGCACCGGGTCTCCTGTTCTCTATCTGAAAAACCCTGAGGGCGAGGATGCCAACTTGCGACGCGGCTTGCTGGATGATCTTGCCGAACTGAACCAGATCAAATTCGACGAAGCTGGTGATCCGGAAATACAGACCCGGATTTCTCAGTACGAAATGGCGTATCGCATGCAGACCAGTGTGCCGGACCTGACCGATCTCTCAGACGAGCCCCAGTACATTCTCGAAATGTATGGTCCGGACGTTACCAAGCAGGGAACCTTTGCCTACAACTGCCTTATGTCCCGCCGACTCATTGAGCGCGGCGTGCGATTTGTTCAATGCATGCACGCGGGATGGGACCAGCACAACAGTCTCACCACAGAACTCTACAATCAGTGTCGCGATACCGATCAGCCTAGCGCAGCACTGGTAAAGGATCTGAAGATGCGCGGCCTGCTCGAAGATACGATCGTGATCTGGGGAGGTGAGTTTGGCCGGACTCCGTTCATTCAGGGCGACATTAACAATCGCCCAAGATGGGGGCGGGATCATCACCCCTATGCCTTCACCACCTGGGTAGCCGGAGGAGGCTTCAAGCCTGGAATCAGCTACGGCGAGTCAGACGATCTTGGAGTGAATGTCGTCAAGGATCCGGTCCATGTTCACGATTTTCAGGCGACGCTCCTGCATCAGCTGGGGATCGATCACGAGAAACTCACCTATCGTTTTCAAGGTCGCCGATTTCGACTCACGGATGTGCACGGACACGTCGTGAAGGAGATTCTGGCGTAGCATTAGAGTGTCGGAAGAAATGATGTGGCTGGGATCTGTGACCCCGGATCGTGCGCGATTCTGCAGCAGAACAAACATTCCGGACTCATAGAGGCCAGCTACAAATACCGGGATCGATGGACTCCTTGAATTCCCTCCGCCAATCTGTGATCAGGTCCCGAAATACCGGTCACCCGCGTCCCCAAGCCCGGGAAAGATGTAGGCGTTCTCGTTCAGCTTTTCATCGAGAGCTGCGGAGTAGATCGGGATATCGGGATGGCGCGCTTCAAAAGCAGCAACGCCTTCCGGCGCAGCAATAAGGCAAACAAAGCGGATTCGGTTCGCCCCTGCTTTCTTGAGTTCATCGGCAGCATCAGCAGCGCTGCCTCCGGTCGCGAGCATGGGGTCGATCAGGATCACATCGGACTCGGCGGTGTGATCAGGCAGTTTGCAGTAGTAGGCATGAGGCTGAAGCGTCTCTTCGTCACGATAGAGACCGATGTATCCGACCGATGCTTCGGTCAGAATCTCGGTAAAGCCATTCATCATCCCAACCCCAGCGCGGAGAATGGGAACAAGAACAACCCGGTGCGCGAGTCCATACCCTTGTGTTTTTGTTAGTGGCGTTTCCACTTCGATGCTTTTCGTTTCGAGATTGGCAGTCACGGAAAAGCACATCATCTGCGCGACATCATGCAAGGCATGACGAAACGCTGGTGTTTCAGAATCGACCGACCGAATCTGCGTAAGCCGCTCGCGAATGATCGGGTGATCGACGTGGTGAAACATGCAGCAGGGTTGGGCGAAGGATTTATCAGTGGTCGGAAACAGCGAGCTCTTCTCCTTCCGCTTCGGGAAGGCGGATGCGCTCGACCATTTCGACGACGTCCTGAGGAGGTTTTGGTGTGAACGCGGAGATGATAAACGCGAAAGCGAAATTGAGAATCATGCCGAGGGTTCCGATGCCTTCCGGTGAAATTCCAAACCACCAGTTTTCAGCGGTATTCGCATCTGGATTGATGAACTTGAAGTAGATGATGTAGCTGGCCGTGAAAACAATTCCCACAACCATTCCGCTGATTGCACCATAGAGATTCATTCTCTTACTGAAAATTCCCATGATAATCACGGGAAAGAAACTGGAGGCCGCCAACCCGAATGCGAAGGCAACAACTTGCGCAACAAATCCCGGCGGATGGATCCCGAAGTAACCTGCAACAATCACTGCAGCGGCAGCCGCACATCGGGCGATAAGCAGTTCTTTCTTGTCACTGATACTTGGAGCAAAAGTTTTCTTTACCAAGTCGTGAGCGACCGATGTCGAAATCACCAGCAGCAGTCCGGCTGCAGTCGACAATGCTGCTGCCAGTCCGCCTGCTGCAACGAGCGCGACGACCCAGTTCGGT
>JAKMGR010000457.1 GCA_022424805.1 Verrucomicrobiales bacterium | reverse complement strand
AGGGGCTGACTTTGGTGATTGGATCGGAAATACGGAGGGAAAACCGGCAGACGTCACCAACAGCGGAGACAAGGTTCCCGTATCCGAAATCCAGGAAGTCTACAAGCGCATCGCAGGATCCCTTCCAGAGCTCAAAGAAGAGCAGTGGATTGATGTTTCAGAATCGGGTGCCCGAGTTGCCCGCCTAGCCATCACGAGTCCGCTCGTGTCAGTCGACTTTCGCCTTTCTCCAGAAAAAGCGACCCCGGAAGCAATCGGGACGATCAAGACAATTGCACCCCACGTCACCGAGCTCGATCTTTCGAAAACAGCAATCGGTGATGACGCTCTTTCTATTCTGGCAGAAACACCAAACGTGATCCGATTGAATCTGAGCCAGACTGAAGTCGGCGATGTTGCGCTGAAGCAGATTGGGAATTTGAAGGAACTTCGCTACCTCAATCTCTACGGAACGCAGGTTTCCGACGCAGGATTGAAACACCTGCATTCCCTGAAAAACCTCGAAGCGATTTACCTCTGGCAAAGCAAAGCCTCAGCAAAAGGTGCCAAGGCCCTGGAACAGGCACTGCCTGACGCCAAGGTGAATTTAAAGTGAGATTTCCGGTGAGACGTTTTTTACATTTTTTCGCTGCCTTCGGCCTCGCTGCGGCGCAGGTCGAGGCAGAGCCGGAGGTGATTGACGACAAGGCTCTTCTCCGCAGTTTTGAAGCCCAGGTTGGCACACTCCACAAGGAAAGCGTCGGCCTTTCCGCACCGGAGCTCCGAAGGATTCTGCGAACCGAGCCGAAAACAGATCTTGCATTGGAAGAAGTCGCCTCCCGCGATCCGCTGACGCGACCCGAGCTCTACAGAAAAGCGAAAGCGGCCACCCTTTTCGTCGGGCATCTTTACCTCTGCAACGATTGTGACCGTTTCCATGGCAGCGCAGCTGGTGGCGTAATCGTCAGCCCTGATGGCTTGGCCCTCACGAATTTTCATGTCCTCGATTTCGCCCGCGCCAGGGCTTACGGAGCAATGACGGCAGATGGCAAAGCCTACGCGGTCGGAGAAGTTCTCGCGGCATCGCGAAAACACGACGTGGCCTTAATTCGTTTACAGGAGGCGCAAAACCTCCCCACCCTTCCCCTCGCAGATAAAGCGGAAGTCGGAGAGTCGATTCACCTCGTTTCTCACCCCGATTCCCACTATTTTACTTTCTCTTCCGGAATGGTATCGCGCTACTTTCTGCAGCCGAAAACGAAAGCTCCGCGCCTGCAGGTCACTGCACCTTTCGCCCGTGGTTCGAGCGGGTGCGGAATTGTAAACGACTCAGGCCAGATTGTCGGACTCGTCACATCGACTAATTCGATTTACTACACGCAAAAAGACAACCGTCAGGAGAATCTCCAGATGGTCGTGAATACCTGTGTGTCCCTGCAGTCGATTCGGGCGTTGTGGAAGACGGAATAGCAAAGCGCCCGGAATTTTTCACAAATTCCGCTACCTTCTAATTCTCCCGCTACTTTGCGACAACCCGTTTCGCCCATTCGACGACGGGCGTAGTGTCGTGCAGCGAATGCGGATGATGACCGCACGCGGCTTTCACGATCACGGAAATATCGCCACCGCTCTCCGTGACTCGCTTTTCAAGAATGCTGCCATTTTCGCTCCATGGAACCGGGGCATCATTTCCACCTGCGACGATAAAAATCGGAATCTTGTTCTCCACGAGAGGTGCAAAATTATCCAAAGGACCTTTCCAATCCCCGGCAGCCTCCTCCGTTAAGCCATAGACCTCCATGCATGGCTTCCAAAGATTGGGCGAGGTTTTCTTTGGCCAGGTGTGGATGTCGAGCACCGGCGCATCCAGATAGACTCCTGATACTTTGTCGGGATGGCGAATCGCCCAATTCATCGCTGGCAACCCACCTCGACTGAATCCCTCCATTACCGGACGATCACTCAATTTACCGCGCTTAACAATGGCCGCGTAAAATTCATCAAAAGCTTCCATCGCAGCTTCCGCCCCAAAGAGATTCGCCACATCGATCCAGGCAATATGCCAACCCGCAGCAAGCAGGGCTTCGTCGACATTGGGAAAAGCTCCGTAAAAACGACAGCGCCAGATCCACGGCTTTCCCGGAGCAGCGGATTCTGGCTTTGTTAGTTTGCAAGCGCGACCGGCGACCTCGAAGGTAGCCGTCTCATATGCGGACAGTGGCGGATTCTTTCCCGGTCCAGGCAAACCTGAGACTTTTCGCACCTTGTGCGTTTCCGAATCTCCAATGTAGAGATCGCCAGTGATCGGATCCGTTCCGATTCCGTGGAGCCTCGCCATCGCGCAGGCGATCGGGTCCGGGGAATCCGGCCCGTCCCCCTTTTTCCCTGTCCCGGCAACCAGTTTGAGAACAGGAGGCCTCTCATTCAGATCCACAACTCGGACCGTATGCGACTCGGTATCGGCAAGATAGATCATCTTTCCGTCCGGCGAAATCGCGACACCTTTGGGGCCGGAAAGTTCCGACTCGAGCGCGTTGCGATCCTCGGCGTGAAATCCTTTCTTTCCGGTTCCAGCGACGTGATGCAACGTTTCTTTTTCGTGATCGATTCGAAAGAGTTGATTTCCTTCGCGAAGCGCCAGCCAGATATCTCCATTCGGAGCGCGATCGAGAGCGCGCGGCCCTTTCAGAGGCGTGTCAGGACTGACCTTGGCACCATCCTTCGTTGCCTCGGGCTTGCCTGTACCGCACCAGGTGGAAATCATTCCTGTCGGGATGTCGATCGCCCGGATTCGATGGTTCTTGATATCGCAGACAAAGAGACGTTTCCCCGATTGATCGAACTGAATCGAATGAGGCTGGCTCAATGCGGCAGACATTCCCGGTCCGCCATCACCGGAAAAACCGGCTTCGCCTGTGCCCGCGATTGTCGAAA
The DNA here is from genome assembly GCA_022424805.1 of Verrucomicrobiales bacterium. Classification (GTDB taxonomy): domain Bacteria; phylum Verrucomicrobiota; class Verrucomicrobiia; order Verrucomicrobiales; family DEV007; genus Arctic95D-9. The sequence continues at coordinate 309 of JAKMGR010000457.1, read as the reverse complement.
CAAGATTCGTTCGTGCATCGAGCTTGCGAACGGTGTGCGACATTCTCTCGACCCAATACAAATCTCCGGAAGGATGAAATCGAATTTCGTAAGGCTCGTTGAGCTTCGCCTCAGAAGGTGGCCCGCCATCGCCCGACCATCCCTTTTCCCCGGTTCCGACGATCGTTTCGATGGTCCTTTTCTTGCGGGAGATGCGGCGAATCACGTGATTGTTCGTGTCGCAGAAAACAATATCGCCCGCAGGAGAAACCACGACACCGAAGGGTTGGTGGAGAGCAGCTTCAAGGGCTTTTCCTCCGTCTCCGAAAA
>JAKMGR010000404.1 GCA_022424805.1 Verrucomicrobiales bacterium | reverse complement strand
AGACGGCGACCACACAATCAAGGCAGGAGAAACCCTGTCATTACGACATCGGTTTTACTTTCACCATGGTGATCCGGAATCGGCCAAGGTGGACGAAAAGTATGCGGATTACGCTGGGAAGTAATTTTTTCTCTCCTCGCTCCCCATGAACGTAATCGACTACATCGTCCTCATTGTCTATTTCATAACGATGGTTGCCATCGGCATCTGGTCGATGCGCAAAGTCAAAGGGCAGGAGGACTATTTTATGGGCGGACGTGGCTTCGGAAAGTTGCTGCAAACTTTTGCCGCGTTCGGTGCCGGGACAGGCGCTCACGAGCCGGTCACGGTCGGCCGGACAGGATGGACCAGCGGGCTCAGTGGAGTCTGGTCAGCTTTGATGTGGCTCTTTGTCACGCCCATCTATTGGATCACCGGAGTCTGGTATCGGCGAATGCGTCATCTGACCTTGGGAGATTGGTTCGTGGAGCGCTACCAGTCTAGAGGACTCGGTGCGGCCTACACTCTTTTCGCGATCATTTTCTACATGTTCTATCTCTCGACGATGCTGTCGGCGATTGCGAAATTCGCAGTTCCACTGCTTGGTTTCGAGACGATCTGGGGAATGGAGTTGAAGTATGTGGTTGTTCCCGTGATTGCCTTTATCGTGATTATTTACGGGGTTCTGGGCGGACTGACTGCTGCCTATTACACGGATTTGATTCAGGGAGTCTTTATCATTTTGCTCTCCGTTTTGCTGATCCCATATGGCCTGCTCGCCTTGGTGAAGGAATTCGGCGATCCCGCGACGCAAGGTGTCATGGATGGTTTCCGCATCATGCACGAACGGGTTGCGGATGATTATTTCAATCTTTTCTCGGGACCGAGTGCAGGAGAGTTCCCCATTCCCTACATCATCTCACTTACTCTGCTCGTTCTCGTCGGAATCGTCGTTCAGCCGCACTTCATTGCGACAGGTGGTGGATCGGCAAAGAGTGAAGACGAAGCTCGTATCGGTCTCGTCACGGGGAATTTTTTGAAGAGACTCTGTACGGTTGGCTGGGCGTTGACCGCTTTGATTGCCTTGGCGCTTTTGGCGGGGAATGCGGAAATCGCTTCAGATCCCGATCGGGTCTGGGGTGTTGCGGCGCGTGAAATTCTGGGACCTCTCAATCTGGGGCTTGTGGGACTGATGCTGGCCTGCCTGATGGCTGCGATGATGAGTTCTGCTGACACCTATATGATTGTCACCTCCGGTCTCGTCACTCGAAATGTGTTTGCCGCCTACATCAATCCCGCCGCCAGCGAAAAAACCTGCCTGCTCGTGGCTCGTATCACTGGATTGGTGATTATTCTGGGAGCTTCGATCATTGCGGTTGTGGAGTCGGATGTTTTCGGTCAATTCAAACTGGCCGTTGAATTGCCGATCCTGTTTGCGGCTCCGTTCTGGATTGGAATGTTCTGGCGCAGGGCGAATCGCCGCGCTGTCTGGATGACAATCGCGTTTTCCGTTCTGTTCTTTTTCGTGCTTCCTTCCTTGCTGCCAAAGCTGATGCCTGGGCTCAGAGAAAATGACGCGCTGACTCAGCCGACGCATCGAGTTACGAAAACGGTAACGCGTCCGGCTACTGCTGCTGATGTCGCTCGCCACGAGGGCTGGGTCAAAGCAACCTCCGAAGCGAGAGCAAAAGGGGACGAGGAGTTACTCGCGAAAATTGGTCCCGAACCACCTACAGGCGAACCCGGTGAGAATATTGAGATCACCTTGCGAAGTGGCGGGAAACCGATTTTCTGGCGAGATGGTCTCGAAGCAAAGGGCGCCGAAGGATGGGAGGCCGTTTCGAAATCTACCGAAGGGAATACGCACACACTTGTGGAACGAGCGGTGCACAAGAATACCGGTCTTGGATCTTTCAATGCAGACTTCCTGCTGTATCACCTTCTCGGGTTTGATCTCTCGGGGGCTTCAAAGGCAATGATCGAAACCTTGCGCTTGCCGCCACGATTGCTGATGCCATTTCTCGTTTTGATCATCTGCAGCTTCCTGACAAAGCGACAGGATAAGGAAAGTCTCGATCGTTACTATGCGAAGATGCGAACGGTGGTTGATCCTGATCCGGAAAAAGATCGTCTCAAGCTGGAGGCTTCCTATGCGAATCCCGAAGTGCTTGCCGAGCGAAAGATATTTCCCAAATCCGATTGGGAATTCACCAAACCGAGACCGATGGATTGGATCGGCTTCCTCGTCGCCGTCGCAATCTGCTTCGCGATTATCGGTTTGTTAGTCTGGCTCGCAGGAATCGGGGCGTAGGTTGCTCACATAACCCTGTTACGTCACCGATCCAATCCTGTTGGATGCTCGACCTGACCCTGTCAGATCGAGTTGCTGGAATTAATCCAGCGAATTTACGAGCGCTTCGAGTCGGCGGGTGTATTCGACCCAGACTTCGCGGGCTTCGCCGGTGTCATCGACGTCCTGGCCTGCGTGGATGGCGGCTTTGATGTGTGGCTCGATAGAAAGCCAGCCGTCATATCCATTGTTCTTCAGGTCTTGAAGAATGCGGCGCTGAACAGGGTCCTCGTCAACATGACAGGTGATCCAGTCTCCGCCCTCAGGATTTGGCTGAGCGCTCTTGATGTGGACGTGAGTGATGTGAGACTTGGTCTTTTCGTAGAATTCCCAGGTCGCCTCGTTGTCGTTGTCGTGAAGGCTGTTGTTGCCGGTATCGAGAATGAGTTGAAGGGCGGGGCTGTCTACGGCCTCGGCAAGTTCTAGCCATCCCTCGGCGTAGGCTCCGTAGCCGCTGCAGTTTTCGTGAGCAAGAATGACGCCTTCTCCCTCTGCGATGGTGGAAAGTTCCTTGAGTCGGCGGACGGTCTCGGCTTTCCACTCGTCGTTGGAAAGAGGATTCTCTTCCGGATTCGGGTAGGACATGATGCGGAGAAATCTGGTTCCCGCTTCACGCATTCTGGGAGCGACGCGACGCAATTCGTCGAGGTCCATTTGGAAGTCGGAAGTGATGGGGCGCGCCCAGTTTCCGATTTGGCCTCCGAAGCCAACGATCTGGATGTTCTCGGACTGGAGTCGCTCGAATGTTGCTTTCCACTCTTCTTCCGTCTGGTCGCAGACATTTCCGCCGTCGAGAAGGCGAAGCTCAATCGCGGACCATCCGGCTTCTTGTAGTGTGGAGATCTGTCCGTCGAGGGACTTTTCGGCTTCGTCTGCAAATCCAGTATATGAGAAAGACATTTTTGGGTAGGGTTAGGTTTTTCGATAAATTCGGCCGTCAGTTAAAACGCAACCGGATCGGGATTCAACGTCAGATTGTGGCGGTTTTTCGGTGACTTTGGGGGCGGTCAGATCAATCGCACGAGGCTCTCATCCACCTCCAGTTCGACCGTGTCCCCGTAGGACAGGTTATCCTGAAATTCTGCAAGGATGACTTCAAGGATATCATCCGGCTGGAAGTGTTCCGGTTTTGTCTCGGGATGGGGATAGTAGATGTAGCCACCACATTTTTCCCTGCAGCCTGGTTGGTTCACCCGGCAAGCTACGAAGGAAAAGTCTTCGGCGGGCTCGGTCGGGTGCCACTTCACCAGGCGAAAGGTGTGGGTGGGGGAAATGATTTCGAAGCGGTGTGGCGCGATGGAGAGATTCAGTGTGCCGGTATGGTAGTGGGAAAGATCGAGCCCGAACTCGAGGAAAAATGGAATCTGCATCTGGAGGGTTCCCCCGGGGAATCGAGGGTCGTTGGATTTTCCCGAGGCTACGCCGTGGCCTTCCACGACGGTGGCAAGGATTTCCCGCGATTTACTCATCTCGCTCCAACTCTTCGATCGCTCGAATTGTTCCGGCGACGGTTCCGAAGGTTGGTGCGAACATCCATCCGACGAAAGGGATTGCCATGATAAGCATGTAGCCGCCGCCGATTCCGACAGAAAGTCCTGCGCGCTCGCGGACAAAGTCGTCGCTTTCGTCGACAGTAAGGCCGCGGTTTTCGAGGGGGAAATCCATGAGGCCGTATCCGAGGAAGCGGGCTTGAGTGAGGAACATTCCGGATGCGGATATAACGGACCCGATCACGGGAATAATACCGCAGGCGAGAAAGATGAGGTTGGTGAAAATCTCTCGAGTGATGTAGCGAAGGTTGATTTTTGCCCCGCGCGCGATCGCCGGCCCAATCCCGATGTCGGTTTTCACGAAATCTTCTCCTTTGAGATTTTTCATCGTTTCTTCAGCAATAGTCCCCAGAAATGGTGCCAGAATGACGAGTATGATGTGTTTGTGAGCGAAGAAAAATCCCGCGATGAGGATGAGAAACGCGAGGATTGCCAGTGTCCAGTTGATCGTCGTATCGAGCCATTCCCATGGCACTCGAATGAGTCCATCCATCCACCCTGTGAACTTCCCGGTGGCCACGAAGAATCCGTAAAAGAGCAGCGCGGAAACGACGAAGCTGATCGCTGCGGGTAAAAGTTGAAAGTGCCAGAGCTTGTATCGAAAGAGCACGGCCGTCACCCTGAAGTAGGCACTGAGACCAGAAATGACTCCGGAGAAGAACGAGCCGCTTTTTGCTGATTTACTGGACATGTCGAAATCGGGGAAAGGTGGAAAACTCTACGATGAATCGATCAGGGAATTGTGACCTGTTGAGCTACCTTCATATCCTACTGAATTCTGTGCAGATTCTAGTACAAGATTGAAAGAAAATTTCTAGCGAGTTCCGTATCGGTTTAAGAAGCGCGCCAAGTTTATCCTCTGGGTAATCGTTCTATCGGCGCTATTTGTTTTTTCCGGCTTTGGCGCAGTATCGAACGCTGCAGATACGCAGGTAGAGGATTTCGACTGGCGAGCTTTGCGGTTTAGGACAAAATGTATCAACGTGTGAAGACCGGTGAAATGCCACCCAAAAACGAGGAGCAACCGGCTGGGGAAGCCAAGACCGATTTGCTCAAGCAGTTGAAGGCACCGCTGCTGACTCAGGATCGTGCGTATTTGTAAGCGTATGGACGGGTTCACGGCCGTGGCCTCACTCGAGTTGAAATAGATCTGAAGTCAGCCTTGGGTGATTAGGGAGTGTGCCCGATTCATTTTGCCGCTATTCGAGCCTTGCGGTAGAACCGAAATATTCCGATTCTCTTGCCATGAGAATCCTCAAAGGGACGATTGGGCAATGGGGCTGTGTATTACTGCTACTGTCCTCAACCAACATGGCTTACCCATGGGGAGTTGGTCACCGCATCATCACCGAAGCGGCTGTCGGGGCGCAGCCAAAGGAGTTGCTGGATCGGTGGGAGGAACTGCATCGGAACATTTTCCACAAAGAGGAAGAGTCAATTCGCTGGTATGTGGAGAACCGATTTTGCGGACACCCAGATTGGGTGGACGGTCCGTCGCGGGATGAAGCAGATTTGGAGGAACGTGTCAGGGTAACTCAGTTTGTCTACGCGGAGAAAAATGGAAAGTTTCTCCCTCCCATTACCTACGCTGGACCAGATCGTTTGAAATGGGAGGGCCCTCGGCCGAAGACCTATCACTATTTCACTCTTCAGACCGAGGAGTTGAATCGCCAGTTCGCCCTAAAGGGATCGAAGTGGTATTTTGAAAAAATATCAAAAGCGTTTCGCGATGAAGAGGATGTAATTGCGGCGGAGTATTTTGGCGCGATCGCCCATGCTATTCAGGACCGAGTTTCGCCCTTTCATGTTTGGGATGGATACAAGCTTCAGCGCGAAGCTTTCGAAGACGGCCTCGCTGCTCATGGGTTGCAGACCCCAGAAGGAAGCAGAAACGAAAAGTCGATCAATACTTCTCTCTTCTGGTCAGTGGGAGGGAAGGGGATGAAGGCAACCCTCAAGGGATACAAGCCCCGATCTCTCGGCAAAACCCCGGAGGATGCTTCGATAGAATTTACGAAACGCCTGTTCGCGTCACGAGAATATGCCAAGTCGGTCTACACCGACGGTGATGGATTTGTTCACGCTCATCTTGCTGATGACTGGAAAGAAAAAGGATCGAGTGCGGAGACAGATTCCTTTCTCGACCTGGTGGCAACGGAGAATGCGAAGCTGACCGCCGATGTTTTGTATACGGCGTTCTTGCTCTCGAAGTGAGTTTGAGAAGTTGCGACGAAGAAATTTAGCGCGGGATTTCATCCCGTGTGGCAAAGGATGCGGACGGTTCAATTGCAGGAGTATTGCCAGAAAGGCTAAACTGGCGAAGGGGATATAAACGCATGCCGCGGTCGCGTTTTCGAAATGCTTACTCTGCATCATCAAGCGTCACCAACCTATTCTCGGGATCATCGCAAACCACAAGACCGCGAAAGCGATACTCCTGTGGGCGTTTGTTAGAGTGGATCTGCAATCCGACAGGGGAATTTCGCAGCATCTCTGTTTCGTCGGTATAATCGAAGACGAGTGAGCCGTTGGCGACAAAGCGGATGCGGTTTCCGAGGACCAGGATTTCAATCCGGTTCCAATCACCTTTCTTCTCAGCGTCGATTTGCAGTCCGCCCTTTTGCCCGGCTGGCTCAATACGATTGCGCTGATACGCATCCCAGATTCCCCAGTCGTGACAGAACATCAGGAGGGGTCCCTTGAATCCAAACGCGTTATCTCCCTTGTCAGTGAATCTCTCGCCGAGAGCAGCGACGGCCGAGTGCATCGTGGAATGGTTTTCCGAGACAGTCTGCTTCACATCAAGGATGAGACGAAAATTCCTGTGACTCGACTTGGTGAAAAGATAGCTACTCGATGGAACGACGCCCTCATTCCGACCAACGATCACACCTTTCTCGACCGACCAGATCGTGTCGTCGCCTTCCCAGTTCTTCAAATCGATTCCGTTAAAGAGAGAGACGGGATTCTCTTCTCCCACCAGCGCAGCGGCGATGCGCGCGGTTTCGAGAGGGAGGCCCGGCCTCGTTTGCGGGCGAGTGTGACCGACATGGCTGAGCCACGCATCGTGGAGGATTTTCTGCCGTTTTTCGGTGAGGTCATGAAGAGCCGGGGACAGTTCGTCGACGGCGGCAGCGCCAATTCCGAGGTAGTCGAGAATGCCCTTCGATACGAGCGTGTGACCGTCGGCGTTGATGTGGACTCCGTCATTGGAGAGGGTGTATTCGGGTTCAGTTTTTCTTTTTTCGGCAACGGCTTCGAGAACAGGTGTGCGCAGATCGATCACTCCTTCGACCCGATCTTCCTGTTTCAGAATCCACTCGGAGTAGCATGCCATCACCTCTGTATCGTAGTTCTCGTAGATTTCGAACCAGGCGTATTTGTCCGCACCTGCCGGTTTCAGTTTTCCTTTTGCCCGAAGTGGTTCCGGATCGAAAGGTGGTGGTGTCATCAGGACCAGTTTTGCGCCGGATGCGTGAACTTTTTCGATGATGGCATCGATGCCTTCCTGGTATGCCTGAAACCGTTCCTCGCTGAAGGGATGGTAGATCCCATCGTTCATTCCGTAACAGGCAAAGACGAGATTCGGATTCACAATCTTTAGCGCATTGTCGATCCGGTCGTGAATGTTGGGGCGGGGGAAGGGGTGATCCGGTTCCGACAGCCCGGTGCAGGTTTCGCTAGGCAGCCCGAGATTGATCAGTTCGGTGTTCGCTCCCCGAGACTGCAATACGGCATCGAGGTCCGCAACGTAGTGTCCGGCGTGGGTGATAGAGTCACCAAGGAAAAGAACCGTGCCCTCCATCGTGACAGACGCTTTGGAAGCCTGCTCTGGCGGAGCCGAACAGGACGCCCAGAAGAGAATGGGAAGGAGCAGTAGAGAAAATGCGGGTTTCATGGAAAAGTTGTCTCACAGAGTTCTCACTTCGGAAAGAACCACGAATGCGCTTCGCTTCCACGAATGAGACACGATCGTGTTTCATTCGTGCCTAAATCTTTTGTGGTTTCATAGTAGTAAATGGAAAACCTCAGTTCCCACATGACGCGACTCGCTCCCTTTCTCCTCATACTTCTCTTTGAACAGGTTGACTCCCTCTTCGCCGAAAACTTTCCGGAGATCTACAACAGCGAGCCTGATAAAACAGCCAATCCGCCTTCACCGGAGGAAGCGGTGAAGATGTTTTCTCTTCCCAATGGGTTTTCGGTGAACCTGTTTGCAGCCGAACCCAAGGTGCGAAATCCCATCGCAATGGCTTGGGATCCAAAAGGGAGAATGTGGGTAGCGGAGAATTACACCTATGCGGAACGGGCGATGCGTTTCGACCTGTCGCTGAAAGATCGCGTGATCATTCTCGCAGACATGGACAATGACGGAGTCGCCGACGAGCGGAAAGTTTTTACGGATAAGGTCCAGATGCTTACCAGCGTCGAGGTTGGTCGTGGTGGCGTCTGGCTGATGTGCCCGCCAAGATTGCTGTTTATCCCCGATGAAAACGGAGATGATATTCCCGACTCAGAGCCTGTCGTGAAGCTCGATGGATTCACGGTCGCACAGAGCAACTACCACAACTTCGCGAATGGTCTTCGCTGGGGCCCCGATGGATGGCTCTACGGACGCTGTGGTCATTCGTGTCCGGGCAAAATAGGGAAGCCGGGAACTCCGGAGGAGGAGCGCATTCCGATCAAGGGCGGCGTCTGGCGTTATCATCCTGAGCGGGAAGTTTTCGAGCAGCTTACCCATGGGACGACCAATCCATGGGGGCATGATTGGGATCGCAATGGGGAGCTTTTTTTCATCAATACCGTGAACGGGCATCTCTGGCACGGAATCACCGGAGCGCATTTTACCGAGAGTTTCGGCGCCGATCCGAACCCCTACGTCTACGAGCGAATCGACACGCATGCCGATCACTATCATTACGACAGAGGTGGTAAA
>JAKMGR010000189.1 GCA_022424805.1 Verrucomicrobiales bacterium | reverse complement strand
ACTCTACTTCGTATGCAAGCGCAGGAGTGGGTGAAGAGTGGAAGCGGAAAAATTGCGGAGACAATGGTTGTGCACGCGCGGAGCGGACAGCGGGCGAAGACGGAAGCGATTCACGAGTGGCTGTATGCGACCGAATACAATCCACCGGAAATTTCGGCGCAAGGTGGCGACGCGCCGAACGGTGAAAATGTGACGCCGGCCAATCCGACTGCATTTGAGACGAGGAATGTGGGCTACACCCTGGAAGTTGATCCCGTACTGAATGCCGATGGAACCTTGGTCGATTTGAATCTCGCTCCGGAAGTCGTCATAGCTGGCGAGAATTCGAAGCACGGTGCGAAACTGGGCGATCTGGAATCATCTTTTGAAATGCCGCGTTTCATGACAACGAAAATGACGACGCAGGTTCAGGTGCGAGTAGGGGACTATTCTTTCCTCGGAACGAGTCGATTGGGAAAAACGAAGATGCCGGAAGCGGAGGATCCCATTGTCCTCGCTTTTGTGAGGGTGGATGTGTCAGGCGAATAGCGAGGAACGCACTTTGCGGCTGGTCGGGCCGGATCGATGAATATGACAGACTCGGCATCTTGCCGGATCGCATTCTGCATCGTAATCGTTCCGACTGATGTCCTATCTCGTTTTCATTGAATTTCTCGCTGTGATCGTTTCGTCGATCTACGGTGTTTTGCTCGCGGCGCGGAAAGGCATGGATGTCGTTGGAGTTTTTGCCGTGGCTTTCGCGGTAGCCTTTGGTGGAGGAACTTTGCGTGATCTGTTTCTTGATCGCACACCGCTTTTCTGGATTGGAAATCCTCACTACCCGGCCATCACGCTGGGAATTGCGATTCTCTCCGGCGTTATCCTGCGCTTCATCCGCCACATTCGACCCTTGCTGCTGGTTCCGGATGCAGTTGGAATGGCGCTCTTTACCCTGACGGGCACCGGGTTCGCGATTGAGGCCGGAGTTCATCCTTTCATCGCCTGTCTGCTCGGGGTAATCACGGGAACCTTTGGCGGAGTTCTCGGCGACATGATCTGCAATGAGGTGCCGTCCCTGTTTCGACCCAGTCCCTTGAACGCAACCTGCTCTTTTGCCGGTGCCTGGGTCTACTGGGGAATGCTGGAATGGGGCGGTTTCGCCGAAAGTTATGCGCTCCTCGGGGGATTGGTTGTGATCGTTGCAACGCGACTTGCAGCAGTGAAGTGGAACTGGTGTTTCCCTGGCATCCGAGATCCGGGAGGATCTTCCGAGACGTAACTCCCGACATGGAGATAGATGATTCTCAGATCAATCAAATCATTCGTCTTGCCTGGGAGGACCGGACAACTTTTGAAGATATCGAGAAACGCACTGGCCTTACCGAATCGGAGGTAATCAAGGTAATGCGGCGAAATCTCAAGCCATCGGGTTTTCGCCGATGGCGCAAGCGGGTCAATGGGCGGATCACGAAGCACCGCAAGCGTTTCGAGAAAGAGATTTTGAGAAAGTCGGACGACGACTTTAGACATTGAAGCGGAACTCGACGACGTCGCCGTCGTTCATCACGTAATCCTTGCCTTCGATCCGCAGCTTGCCAGCCTCGCGAGCCTTCGCGGTGGATCCCAGTTCGACGAGGTCGTCGTAGTGAACGATTTCCGCTGCGATGAAGCCACGCTCGAAATCCCCGTGAATCACGCCGGCGGCCTGGGGAGCCTTGTCTCCAGCCCGAATTGTCCACGCTCGGGTCTCTTTTTCTCCTGTTGTCAGATAGGTCTGCAGACCGAGGAGATGATAGACGGAGTTGATCAAGGCGGACACCCCGGAATCACTCACGCCCATGTCGGCGAGGAATTCAGCAGCTTCGTCCGGCTCGAGGTCGACCATTTCCTCTTCGATGCGGGCAGAAATGACGATAGCCTCCGCGCCGAAGGTTGACTCGGCATAGTCTCTGACCTGCTTGACCATGGCGTGCGCGTCAGGATTGGCGAGAGCGTCTGCGAGTTCGTCCTCGGAGACGTTGCAGGCGAAAATGGTCCTCTTGGCGGAGAGAAGAAAGAATTCCTTTTCCATCAGCTTGCGCTCGTCGTCGGTGAGGTCCGCGGTCAGCGCCGGTTTGCCCTCGTCGAGATGGGGCAGCAACTTCTCGGCAAGCTCGACTTCCCGCTTGGCTTCCTTGTCTCCACCTTTTGCCTTCTTGCCCCGGGATTCCTTTCTCTTATCAAGCATCGCGATGTCCGCGAGGATCAGCTCGGAATTGATAATCTCGATATCGCGAAGTGGATCGACCGAGCCCAGCTCGTGAATGATGTCGTCATTTTCGAAACAACGAACTACCTGAACGATCGCATCTACCTCGCGGATGTTGGCGAGGAACTTGTTGCCGAGTCCTGCTCCGTCGGAAGCCCCCTCAACCAGTCCGGCGATGTCGACAAATTCGATTGCTGCCGGAATTAGTTTTTGCGAACCGCTCAGATCGCTCAGGACCTGCAATCTATCGTCGGGAACAGTGACAACGCCCTGGTTGGGGTCGATCGTGCAAAACGGATAGTTCGCCGCCTCCGCATTTCGGGTGCGGGTGACTGCGTTAAAAAGAGTGGATTTACCCACGTTTGGAAGTCCAACAATGCCTGCCTGTAACATGCGCGGACGGTAGCACGAGTTTTCGGGAGTGCTTGGGGAAATTTTGGGCTATGGAAAATGGATCCAAAGGCGTTTCAAGGGAATAGAAATGAGAGAAACGATAGAGCAAATTTTGCTATCAGCAGCATGCCGAAGACTTGTCGAGCCTACTCATCGTAGGAAATGCACTTGCGTTCTACGGGTATCCTAGAAATACGTTGAATATCGATTTTCTGATATCCGTGAACACCCTGCAGAAATGGGAAAGCTTGCTCATGAAATTTGGATACGAGAAGTTCCACGCCACCGGTGCATTTGCGCAATTTAAGGCGGAAGGGGCAGTTCCACTCGACTTGATGATTATTGATAATTCGACATGGGAAAAGCTGGAAGAGGCGACTGGTGGAAACTTCAATTTGCAGGTTCGCGATTTGGAACTGGCGGGAAGGCATGCTCGCAGATAGATTTCCTCATGGCCGAATTAACTGATCTCGTATCTGCTGCCGACGAATGGCTTCGACTCGATGAAATCCCGGATTATCCGCAGGCATTGAACGGCTTGCAGATTCAGGGAACACGGAAGGTGAAGAAGATTGTCGCAGCGGTCGACGCTTGCTTTCCCGTGATCGATGCAGCCTGTGATGCAGGTGCTGACCTTCTCGTTGTTCATCACGGCCTCTTCTGGCAGGGTGCACAGAAAATTACCGGTCCCGTTTATACAAAGTTGAAGCGCGCACTGGAGCATGGACTCGCAATCTATAGCGCGCACATTCCCCTCGATGTGCACCGTGAATTGGGAAACAACGCCCAACTGATGAAGGCCCTCGAGATTCTTGATGCCGTTCCATTCTTTCCCTGGAAGGGGATCGATTTAGGGCTTTCCGCTAACGTGAATTGGGATCGGGATGAGTTGCTCGCGAAGGTGGGCGAGGCAACCGGAGCTGAAGCGCATATCTGTCCCGGTGGCCCTGACAACGTTAAAAAGATCGGCATCATCACAGGAGGTGCCGGAAGCGAAATTGGAGCAATCGCCGAGACCGGGATCGATACTTTTATCACTGGCGAGGGCCCTCACTGGAGTTATACATCAGCCGAAGAACTTGGGATCAACCTTGTATATGGTGGCCACTACGCGACGGAAACTTTCGGGGTGAAAGCACTCGCATCGAAGTGGTGCGAAGAATTCGCCGATGTTGAGTGGGAGTTTTACGATCACCCAACCGGGCTTTAGTCATGAAAGAACTGTTCCGCGATATTGAATTCACGAAGGTCGGCTACTGGAAATCCATTCTCGAATTTCACGAGATCGAGACCTTCATCAAGAACCGTGATTTATCCAGCCTCGCTGGAGAGGTCGCGATTCTTCCCGAGGTCTGGCCAGCTCTTTGCGTGGTAAATGACGAAGATTACGACCGTGCTTTACAGCTCATGAAAGAGACATCGGAGCGAGATGCCGAGCAAAGCGAAGTGGAAATCGACTGCCCCGGCTGTGGGGAAGAGAATCCCGGTAATTTTGAATTGTGCTGGTCCTGCGGTGCAGAGATGCGCGAAGGCGAAGCGAGTGAACAGGGGTGAATTGGGCGCCTGACCCTTTGGGTCATCCGTTGAACACTGTTGCTTTGGAAATGGAACTGTGCTCGCTCGGCCTACACCAACCCCAGAACAGGCGTATCGGTTACGCCGTAGAAGTCACTCGCCCCCAATCCAAAAAT
>JAKMGR010000315.1 GCA_022424805.1 Verrucomicrobiales bacterium | reverse complement strand
GTTCAGGTCGGCTTCCGTCATGCAGGAAACAAAGAAGCTGAGATTATCGGATGGGAGTTTAAAGTTGACCTCCTCGCCGACTACATTTCCAGCGAAGTCACCAAGCCAGGAAGCAACGAAACGATGGACAAACCAACCGTCGAGCCGAAAGAAGAAGTCGAGGAAACACCAACTGCGTCCCTCTAACAAAGCCCCTTTCCAAATCCGCGAAGCGGATCCCTGCACTTTCTTACCTTCTCACCGACCACCTTTTACCGCGCGCAGCGCGATCATCATGTTTTCCTCCCTTTCAGACAACCTCCAGGAAACTTTCAAAAAGCTTCGCGGCCACGGCAAGCTCTCGGAAAAAAACATTTCCGACGCCCTCCGCGAAGTCCGACTCGCCCTGCTCGAAGCTGACGTAGAATTTTCCGTCGCCAAAGAATTTATCGCCAAGGTCAAAGAACAGGCGATGGGTGAAAAGGTGCTGAAAAGCATCAAGCCAGGCCAACAGATCGTCAAAATATTCAACGACGAACTGGCCGAGCTCCTCGGAGGCGACGCCGCCCCGCTCGATCTGAATCCGCCCGCGCGCATCCTCATGGTCGGTCTCAACGGAGCAGGTAAAACCACCACCTCCGCCAAGCTGGCGCTCCATCTTCGCAAAGAAGGTCGGCGTCCTCTTCTCGTTGCCTGCGACCTCTACCGCCCTGCTGCCGTCGACCAGCTTGTGACCCTCGCAAAACAGATAGACGTTCCCGTTTTCCGACCCGAAGCCGGAGAGAAAAGCGTTCTCAAAGTCGCCAAGCAGGCACTCAAATGGGCCGATGATCAGAACGGAACGGTCATCATTTTCGATACCGCCGGTCGCCAGGAAGTCGACGACGCCCTGATTCAGGAACTCAAAGACGTCCGCGATTTTCTCGATCCGAAAGAAACCCTACTCGTTGCTGACTCCGCAACCGGCCAGCAGGCTGTAAGCGTTGCCCAGACCTTCGACGAGCAGATCGGCGTGACCGGACTCGTTCTCACCAAGCTCGACGGTGACGCCCGAGGAGGGGCCGCGCTCTCGATGCGAAGCATCACCCAGAAGCCGATCAAGTTTGTCGGTGTTGGGGAAAAGATGTCCGACTTCGAAGCTTTCGTCCCTGATCGAATGGCCGGAAGAATCCTCGGCATGGGAGACGTGGTTGGACTCGTCGAAGCCGCCGCTGAAGCCGTCGATCAGGATGAAGCGCTCCGCATGGCCGAGCGGATGAAGAAAAATAAATTCGATTTCGAAGATTTTCTCGCTCAAATGCGAATGATGAATCGCATGGGCGGCATGCAAAGTCTCATGGGGATGATTCCCGGAATGAAGGACAAATTGCAGGGCGTCGACCTCGACGAAAAGCGAATGAAACACCTCGAAGCCATCATTCTCTCCATGACGCCGAAAGAGCGAACCCGTCCCGAAATCATCAAGGCGTCCCGTCGCAAACGTATCGCCGCAGGCAGCGGTACCAGCGTCACTCAAGTCAATACGCTGCTCAAACAATTCGGCCAGATGCGCAAGATGATGCGCAGCAAAGGCAAAATGAGCAAAATGATGAAGCAATTCGGCGGTGGCGGAGCAGGCGGTGGCCTCCCCTTCTGAGATCCATGAGGGTGTAGTCGATGACCCAGCAGGGTCAATTCGTCGAGTCAACAGGGTTGGGTGTGCGTGGTGCTCTCACCACTTCGGAATTTCCGTGACCGGCAGCTCTGCGCGAATGATTTCCATCCCGTGCAGCAGGAGAATTTTCCCTTCTGAATCAGGAAGCTCGACCGAGAGTTTTCCATCCTCCCCCACTTCGATTTCTTTTCCATCCCAGGTCGAAAACTTTGCGGGCGCGTCCGGCGCGAGCGGGCCGGGGATTTCGCCGGAGGATGAAATTTCCGAAGACGTGATTCGAATACGATAAGTCCCCGGTTTCACGCCATCGAGCCTCACGGATTTTGCCCCCGCGACTCCGGACCCGGCGACCCATGGCCACCCCTTGCCTCCTCCGGTGAGAAAGACGGAATGTCGATAGTGCAGAGAGAGTTCCTCCAGGGGTGGATCGGTCGTCACCTCGATCGACGGTGATGGACCACCGACGTTGGGAATATCGAGCCAAAGGGTTCCGTCGCGGATTGTGCGATCACCAGGCGCGCCAAAGTTGAGGCCAACTCGCTGGATCTTGCCCGAGAGTTCTTCCGCCGGGACCTCACCCCACGATGCCCATTGCTCGAACGGTTCCGGCATGCCGACAAGAGCGAGCGACATAGGGAGAGGATAGCTGCAGGTGCACCCCTCGTAAAAATACGGGAGATTCAATATGCCATTGGCGGGGACAACGCTATTCGTGCAACCGCTCCGCGGGCCGCTGATGTTGATCGTTCCGCTCTCGACCGTTTTGTCATAGACGGCAGGCGTTCCGCTTCTCATCGAATAGACAAATCCGTAATCGAAACCCCCATCGCAACCATAGCTCTTAGGGAAAGTGCGGGGTTCGGTTTCTCCGGTCATCGGATTGATCCGCTCCCCTGCACGAGGGGCATCGGGCTTCCAATCGTCTTTCTGTCTGGGAGGACGATATTGCGACGGTTGTATCGTTTTGTTGTCGAACTCAGAAAAACTTTGCCTCAACTCGGGCTCTTCCTCGGCAGCCAAAACCCGGCCGGTGTAGGCATCCGTGAAAGTGGTTTCGAGCAGGCGGTAATCGACCTTTCCCTGTCGGGTCGACGCGTCGGTCCAATCTTTCGGATTCGAAATCATGACCCCGTCGATAAACTTTGGCTGAGGCGATCTCTTGAAATGAGTAACGGAATCACCAAACCAGAGCAGACCAAAGGGCGCTTTGACGAGTTGATCCTCACTGGTGGCCCAGTCGGCCTGGGTGTTTTTGGTGCCGGGCAGTGACCCGGAGCGTTCGATCACAGACCATCCATCTCCCACAGTTCTGACAGGAATCGAATCAGGATGCTGCTCCGCTAGGGAAGCGATTTCCGGATTTTTCGTAATAAGCATTCCACCGAAGGGGCGCAGCGATTTATGGAGCGCCGCAAATTCTTCTGGCATCAATGAAACTGATTCATCTACCCATACGAGGGAAGCAAAGTAGGGCGGAAACGAAAGGGCCGGACTCCCTGCGGTGAAGTTGCTGCCTGAGATCACGTGAATTTTACTCGGAAGATGGTTCTTCCCGCGCAAAGCCTGCGCTTTCTCTCCAGCTGGAACCACGCTGGTAATGGGAAGGTCAGTGCCCTTTGCGATATGCGAAAGCGATGCCACATCGGTGACTCCGTACGCGACAACATATCCGTGCCGAGGCAGGGAAATTTCTTTCGGAAAAGGCGATTCGCTCTCCGCAGTCGAAGATGGAGAATCAATTGGATGGTGAGTCGGTTTTCTGGAAGAAGCACCCAGTGCGTAGAGCCGATCCTCTTTGGTGACGGCAAACAACTTCCCGTCTGCACTGAGAAGCGATCCAATTTCGCCCTCGACTCCGGGCAGCTTCTTCAGAAAAGAAATTTCTGTATCACGAGTTCGAATCGTATTGCGAACGCCGGTGACACCTTCCGACCGCATCTTGTCTTCGTGCGGTTTTTTATTCACTTCATCATCAAACAAAAGACCGCGACGACGGAGCTTGAGAGCCTCTTCCTCCGCCGGAGTGGAGGCAAACCACCCACCCGGAAGGCGCCCGGGAGCCGGTAGAGCGAAATCTGTCAGCTCACCCGTTTCCGGATTGAAGCGTGCTGGATAGGCCTGGCTGCAGGGGACAACAAGGTCTTTTCCATCAAGTAGGAGGTAGCCCTGCGGTGCCACGCCACCGTATGCTTCCGCGTTGTGCGGATGAATCCCATAGAGGTAGGCCGAGCTGTCATTTCTCCAGATCGTATCCCCCGTCTTTGCATCGACACAGAAAATAAAAGTTCCTTCGAGCGGCCAGACACCTGCGGTAAAATAGACTTTTCCCTCGTGCAAAACCGGACCGCCTCGTATTGGCCAAACAGAAATGAGACGTTGGTTCCCGAGGACGAGACGCTCGGAAGGAACGGCACGCTTTTTCCAAACCAGAGATCCGTCACTGACCTTGAGGCAATACACGCAGCCATCGTCAGATCCGAAAATGACGCGGCCTTCTCCCCCTACAGGAGCAAAACGAACCGGCCCGTTGGTGGCGAATTCCCAGATCAGCTCCCCGGTCTCAGTGTCGAAAGCGGCAACTCTGTCGGTTGAATTTGATCCGACAATCAATCTCTTCCCGACAACGATGGGTTCCGCGACACGATCAAACTGAAGTCGCGCGTCCTGATAAGCGGGATCTGAAGCCGGCAGATCCCGAGACCAAATTACTTTCAGAGACTCAGGCAGTGTGCCCGGTGAAGCAGCTGTTCGTCCGGCATCATGCCTCCACATAGGCCAATCAGCAGCGGAAAGTGCTCCACAAGAAAAGAAGAGAATCGAAATGAGAAGGCAGGCGCTCTGTCGCATGCGACGACTGTGGGAAGATTGAATCGCCGGGAAAAACACAAAAACTGCCTCGATCACGGCATTTATCAGGTCGAGACTAGTTTCAAATCCTCATCTTTTCCTAATCTCTCCCGCCCGAATCTGGTAGGTTACCTGAACAGCAATTTTATGAGAGTCCTTGTCGTAGAGGATTACGCTCCTATTCTCCGTGCCGTAGTCGGCTCGCTGGAGGAAAGAGGACGCCTGGGCTTTTTCTCACGGCGAAAGATCAGATTTCGGATCGAGTGACAGGCCTGAATGCTGGTGCGGACGACAAGCTCGACACAAACGAGTTTCTTCAGGCTTCTGGAGATCTAAAAAAGAGGAAGGTATCGAACTCGAATTTCGTGAAATAGACCGGGACGGATTCGTGTATACCCGGGAGTGGAGGCACGCTATCTCCGCAGTCAATCGTGAATATCTGGAAGATCCGGAAAATTTTGTCATGGCCGAGTTTCGCGACGCAGAACATGACCGCCACGATCAACTTAGCGAGTCCGAATGCAACCGAACGAGGTTGGCTGGCAGAATGCGCCAGCGCGGCGGACGTGACATGGTAGAGGTCTATTTTGCACGCCTCGATGAGGATCGAAACTCTCACCTCAGCTTCGATGAATTTGCTTCCCTCGCTGCAGGCAAGCGCCCACCCATGGTCGGTGGCAAGGGCAAGGGCAAGGGAAAAAACCGAAAGGGAGTGATCGCTAAAAGAAGACAATCTTGGCGATCGTGAAGTAGATCACTGAACCGCTCACATCGACAATCGTCGTGGTCGCCGGAGATGCGACAACAGCAGGGTCAAGCTTGAGGATTCGAGCTAGAATCGGGAGAAGCGCCCCAAACAAAGTCGACGTGAATATCTGCAGGGTCAGAGCGACCGCAACAACGATGCTCACCAATCCCATCGACAGCCCTTCGGGAGCAAATCTCTCCGGAAGCAAAAAATACACCTGAACAGCAACACACAATCCCAAAAATACCCCCAGCAAGATCCCAACCCGGCTCTCTTTCCAGACAACTCGCCCAAACTCCCTGCTATCCAACTCCCCCAGCGACATCGCGCGAATCACCATGGTTGCTGATTGAGCACCGGTATTTCCGCCGGCAGCAACGACCATCGGATAGTAAATTGCCAGAACAAAGTAGGCTGTCATCACGTTCTCGTAACCGTGGAGAACGAATCCCGAGGCCAAAGCCAGAAATCCCAGGACAAGCACCCAGCCAAAGCGACGGCGAAAGTGAGCCATCACACCAGTCTGCAAATAGGCATGGTCTCCTCGATCACCACC
>JAKMGR010000304.1 GCA_022424805.1 Verrucomicrobiales bacterium | reverse complement strand
CAATGGGGGATTCACCTTTGTCATTTCGCTGTTTCACATCAGCTCCCTTTTTGAGCAGGAAATCGACCGCTTCGCTCCGGCCCAGAAAAGCGGCGCTTTGGAGCGGGCTCGCGCCGTCCTTTGCCCGGGCATTTACGTTGGCACCGTTAGATACGAGGAACTTCATCGTTTCGACGTCGCCGTTCAGAGCCGCCCATGTCAGTGGGGGCATGCCCCATTCGTCCTGGGAATTGATGTCGGCACCCATGCCGATGGCGTTGCGAATTGCCTTGGTATTGCCTGATCTGCTTGCCGACCAGATCGAAGTTTCGGTTTGAGATGACTGGGCGTTCTTTTCCTTCGTTGCGTTGCCCCAAACCGTTATCGCAATCATGGGGATGGCGAGAAGGATGACTCCGGCAACGAGCGGAACGAGGATCCGAATTGCGCGATTCTTCAGGAGCCCTTTTGCGCCGCGCCTTCGCCAAAGCATCGTTGTGAAAAATCCGCTGATGAGAAAGAACAGCTGCATGCGAAATCCGTGGATGGCATAGAGGAAAAAGCCATAGAGATCGTCATTCGGATAAATGTCCTGTGCCGGCCAGACCGGGATGACGATGAAGGACATGAAGCCGTGAAGCACCAAACCCAGCAACATGGCGAAGGCACGAAGCGCGTCGAGGTGGTGAAAACGTTGCGAGATCGCCGAAGTTTTCCAATCGGAGGAAGAAGACATACAGAAAAACTACTTTCGCGCTTCGGCCTACTTTGGCATCGCCTCGCAGTGGGGATAGCGATAATCGGCGCCGTCCTTGGTCGACACTTTTACGGTTGAGCCGTCTTTCAATGTGTAAAGGTAGAGGGAAGGGCTGGCGTGGTAGACGATGGCGGCTTCGTCCTTCGTCCAACGTGGATAGGCAAACCAGCGCTTCGGGTCTTTCTCTGCGTTGGCGAAAGGTTTCGGATTGGTGATGGCGGGTTTGGTAAAATTGAAATCGGCGATGTAAAGTGTGCGGCCGGTGGTCTTGCGTTTGAATCCAGTCTGGTATTCGAAACAGACTTTCGTTTCGTCTGGCGAGAGGCTGATTCGGTCGAGAAGTCCTTCTTTGGCGAGAGCGCAGTTGATTCGTTCGAACTTGGATTCTCCGGACGCATTGGGAGTCATCAGGTAGTAGCCCCAGCCCTGCTTTGGATGATCACACTGCACCAGGATTTGTCCGTCCGCGAGGCAGGTGTAGGCCCAGGTGTGATGGGTGGTCCCGGTGAGCGCTTCTTCCTCTCCCGGCTTTCCACCGATTTTGCTTTTCATGACGCGAAAGCCCTTTTTGCCCGGATTTTTGCGATTCCAGATCGGCGTGTTCGTTCCGTCTCGTGTCCAGGTTTGGTTGAAGTCGGTGTGGGTGCCATCGGTCAGGGGGTGAAGCCCGGTGCCGTCGACATTGATCACATGAATCTGCGTGATCCAATTCGTCACTACCGGATCGTTTTTCAGTCGGCGAAAGAAGACCAGCATATCTCCCGTTTTCGACCAAGAGGGTTTGAAATCCCAGTGCCCCGTTGTGAGCGGTTTGCCCTCAGGTTCACCGTAGGTGTTTACGAAAATCTCGCCGTCCCGATAGTAGGAGCCTACGTAAGAGTCAGGTTGATTACGTTCGCCATCGTTCTGTTTTTTGTCATCATTCAGAGGAATAGGCTCAGCCTCGATCGGTTCCGGGACCAGGAATAACAGAGTGAGCGCGAAGATAGAGAAAACGAGAAATTGTTTCATTAGAAGAAAGAGAAGTCACTATACTCCGCAGGAGGCTAGAGGATTCGGATTTTTTTATCGATTTTGGCTAAGATTTTCCGAATTTGCATTTATTGATAGGATACTGAGAAAATGTGTCGAAACTATACAGGCTGGCTTTGTCCTCTGCTATTGCTCTACTCAGCTTTTTTATGCGAAGCGGCGGAAGATAGCACCATCCTGCCCCAGTCGGTCGACTCGGTATACTTTGCCGCTTTGAAGGAACGCTCGCCTTTCACTCGTTCGTTGAACCTGTCCGACACACTCGTCCTCAGCGGATTCGCGAAAGTGGATGGGAAAACCGTCGCCACTTTGATCGACACTGCAGATGGGCAATCGATGGCGATTTCCGAGGCGCCGAACAACCGGGGCTGGAAGCTGATCGAGTTTCGGCGTCCGGACGATCTCGAGGTGGCTGCTGTCACCGTTTCGTTTGAAAGCGGCGAGATGTTTCAAGTGTATTACGATAAGGAGAAAGTCCAGACTGCGAGTCGTCTTGCAGCCCGTTTTGCGAAGGGGCCGGGAGTTCAATTGGCGATTCGAACGGGAGACCACACTCTTCCCGACTCCATCGATAAGATCGAAGATCCGGCGGAAAGAGGGCAAGCTATCGCGAAACTAATCGAAGGGGGTAAATTCGATAAAGCTCCCTTCGAAGCGGTGGATCTGGCTCTGTCCCAGTCTGATCAAAGAACTCGCGGCCCGGTTCTTTCAGCTGCGTTCGGAAGGCTGGGAGGAGGTGTCGGAGGAGTTGAATACAAAGCCACAGTGAGTCGATTAAATTCCCTGCCCAGCAGACGCGACCGCGATTTTGCGATCAATGGTCTGGCTCATGGCCTCGCCGGTTCAGATCCGCAGGGCGCGCTGAAATGGGCCAACTCGATTTCCAGCGAAGGCTTCCGAAAAGTTGTAGTGGAGAATGTGACCCGACGGATCGAAAGGCAGCAGCCTCGATCGGGCCGAAAGTGACCCGTTGTGTCTCGCCCATGAATTTACGTAATCTTTTCCGAATACTCCCTGGTTACGCGGAATTAAAGATAGACGACAAAATGAAAAATCTCACCGCCATCCTATTCACCGGTCTTTCTACTCTTACGATGGTGACCGGACAGGCTCAGTCTATCGCCGACAACTGGCACCAATGGCGTGGCCCCGAGAACAGCGGAGTTTCGAGAAATGCGAAGCCTCCACTGAATTGGAGTGAGGGAGAGAATTTGAAATGGAAGGCCGAAATTCAGGGGCACGGCACTTCGAGTCCGATTGTGTTTGGTGACAGGATTTTTGTGACGACGGCAATCAACACGGGAAATGTGGACCCAAAGTTGCCGAAGCCGGAGGATCAGCCGGAGCGAGTGTTCGGAATCAAACATCCGAATACGAGCTACGAAATGGTGCTGCTGTGTTTTGATCGAAAGACGGGAGATCGACTGTGGCGTGAGGTGGCGAAAACGATCGTCCCACACGAAGGTCATCACAAGGACGCGAGTTTTGCTTCGGCCTCACCCTTTTGCGATGGCGAGCGGGTCTATTTCTGGTTCGGCTCGGCCGGGATGTTTGCTTATTCGCTGGATGGGAAAAAAGTGTGGGAGCGCGATCTCGGTCCAGCAAAAGTGGGGGCGAGTCTGGGCGAGGGAAGTTCACCGGTGTTGCATGAAGGAAAGCTGATTATCGTACGTGATCATTCGGGCCAGTCGACGATCGAATGTCTCGACGCTGCTTCCGGGAAAACGATTTGGAAAAAGGATCGTGATGAAGGCAACGCCTGGGCGACGCCAGCGATTGCAAAGCACGATGACATGACGCAGGTCATTACCACTGCGTCCAACCAGGTGTGCAGCTACAACCTGGAAAATGGCGAAGTCATTTGGAGCGCGACGGGATTGACGAACAACAGCACGCCGTGTCCGATCGTTGAAGGTAATACCGTCTACTGTATGACCGGGTATCAGGGTCACGCGCTCCTCGCGATCCCTATTACTGAAACAGGAGACGTCACGGACAAAATCACCTGGAAGGCTGACCGCGGAACGCCCTACGTGCCTTCGCCGATTCTCTACGACGGTCAGCTCTACTTCACCCAGTCCAACCAGGGCATCCTGACATCACTACAATCGAAAGACGGCAGCGAAGTTATTGCGCGAACTCGCGTGCCCGATCTCGGTGATATCTATGCTTCGCCAGTCGGAGCGGACGGAAGGATCTATTTCGTTGGGAGAAAAGGAACGACCGTTGTGATCGAGAGTGGCAAGGAGTTCAAGGTGCTTGCCACCAACCAGCTCGAAGACAATTTCCATGCCTCACCGGCACTTGCGGGAAACCAGCTTTTTCTGAGAGGAATGCGTTTTCTCTATTGTCTCGAAAACGGCGGAACCGCCAACGGCAAGTCGGCTGCGGCCGTGCCAGCGAAGTCCGCTCCTACCCCCGTGAAAAAGAAGGCTCCAGCGGATCCGAAAAAGGCCCTCGGCGATAAACTGCGCCAGATGGTCGAGGCGGAGAGGATCACGGCTGAGGAATCTATTGCGCTTTATCTCACTGCTTTTCCCGAGGAGGAAGGAAACGTGAAACAATGGCTCGCCGGCCTGAAGGCTGAAGCCGAACTCCGACAGCTTCTCGAGACCATAGCCAAGCGTGAGATTCCAAAAGACTATGAGGGCGAAAAACATCAGCCTTTCGTCGACAAATGGTTTGCCTCGGCAGCGCCTGAAAAAGCCAACGAAGTCGGCATGTTGTGGAAAGAGCAACGACGCCTTTTTCCGGAAATGGAGAATCGGGGCGAATCCTTCATCCGAATCCTCGATTACGTTCGCACCAAAGGAAGTAACAAACCGACAGCGCCGCAGCCGAAGCGCGGCAATTCCCACATCAAGAAGAAGCAGAAAGCGGAGATTCGGCGGGAAGCAGGAACCCTCACTCCCGGCGTGAAGGGCACTGTGGCAGGTTCGGTCAGATCACAGAAAGGCGAGCCAATGGGAGGCGTCATGGTTTCCGCTTTCGACGAAAACAATCGACAGAGCATCTCGGTGTTTACTCAGGCAGACGGAAATTTTCTGATCGATCGCCTGCACCAGGCAGACTATCGCATTCGCGCTCGACTCCCCGGCCAGCGGGATCACTGGGTCGAGGACGTGAAACTCGGCGACGATAAAGTATCCGTAACAATGGAACCCGCCACGGGTCGTGAGCTCGAGGAACAGCGCCCCGCTTCTGATGCTTTCGCTCAGCTGGAATTTGACAGCCCGCGCGACCGTCTGAACTTCAAGATGATGTGCAGCTACTGCCACCAGATCGGCACGCCCGGATTTCGGACCCCCGAGAAGCCAGTCGACTGGGAGACCATGATCACCCGGATGGATGGCTTCGGCGGTCTCTATCCTCACACCAAGGAGACTATCGTGAAGCGCATCATCAATACCTACAAAGGTGATGCGGTCGAGAACTGGCCCGAGTATGTGCCGCCTCCTGCCCCGACGGGCATGGTGGCTCAGGCGAAGATCACTGCCTGGGAGATGGGAGAGCACTACGTGGGGTCCTTTCACGATCTCGAAATTGGAGATGATGGCCTCGCCTATGTCGTTCACATCGGGAAGCAATACACCGCCACTCTTGACCCGAAGACCGGGGAGCGAATTTACTACCGCCTTCCGCGCGGTTCTCACGGTCCTCATTCGATCGAACCGGACAACAAGGGCGACATGTGGCTGACGCTCTGCGTTTCCGGTGAAATGGCAAAGTTCGATCTTGAGACGAAGGAATACACCATTACATCCAGCGCCGAAGCACCGGCCGAAAGGGGTTCCTGGCCTCATACCTTGCGGGTCGACCCGAAGGATCCGGAGGGCTACATCTGGTACACCGACGCAGGAAGGAACTCTGTGTTCCGGCAACATCCGGAGACACTGGAGCGAAAGGAATATCACCTTCTCGATTCCAACCAGGTCAAAGCCGGTGGTAAGGGCGAGTCCCGCGGTATCACGCCCTACGGACTGGACTACTCGCCGGTCGACGGGACGATCTGGTATTCCAAGCTGAACGGCAACCGCATCGGCCGAATCGATCCGACGACTCCCGACGGCGCCGTCACCGAATGGAACCCACCCTTCCGTGGCCCGCGCCGCCTCCACGTTGCCCCCGACGGAATCGTCTGGGTGCCCGGCTTCGGTTCCGGGGTCTTCGGCAAATTCGATCCGAAAACCGAAAAGTGGACGACCTATCCGTTGCCCGACTATCTCAACCAGATTCCCTACGCACTCAACGTCGCGCCCGACGGCATAGTCTGGATTTGTGGCACTGGGAACGACACTCTCTACCGTTTCAATCCCGAGACCGAGTATCTCGTCGAGTTTCCATTGCCCTATCGTGTCAGCTACACTCGCGAGATCGAGTTCGACAAGGAGGGGAATGTCTGGACCAGCACCAGTGGTCCAGCACGGCACATGGAAAATGTCTGCGGCACAGTCATCAAGTTGGAAATTCCCGCTGATGCCGAGGAAACGGGCGGGATGAAATTGTCGCCGATCGAGCTCAGTCTCGAAGAGCAAGGAATACTGTCCGAAGCGGATCGGAAACAGCGGACCAATGAAAAAAAATCAGGGGAATCCGTCGCCAAATTGATTCAATCCGGGAAGTTCGATGCGGCTCCCTTCGATGCGTTGAAACTGGCCTTGTCGCAGACAAATCCTCAAGCTCGCGGGGCGGCTCTCTCGGCGGCCTTCGGTCGATTGGGCGGAGGAGTGGGTGGAGCGAAACTCGACGAAGTCGTGAAGCGCTTGAATTCGATGACCAACGAACAGGACAAAGATTTCGCGATCAATGGTTTAGCTCACGGCATGGTCTCTTCGGATCCAGAGGGTGCCTTGAAATGGGCTAACTCAATCTCGCAGGATGGATTTCGGAAAGTCGTGGTTACGAACGTGACCCGGCAGATCGAAGCGCATTCGTCCCGGTCTAAAAAAGTAGCTGCATCAAAACCTGCCCCAAAATCGATGGAGAAGAAAACCGGTGTCCATCGTCTCGACAACGAAAGCCGATCCGCCTTCGACGCCTTCGTCTACGTGAACCGGATTCCTGATCAGCCGCGCGATGATGAATCGGCACATCAATTCGCCGGCCGCATTCATGGACGCCTCGCCAACCAGGAAGGTCGTGTCCTGCTCAAGTTGCCACCCGGGATGGACCGCGCTGCCTACAGCGGATTCAAGACTTTCCTCGGTTCGGAGGGTAACGCCAAGGTCACCAATTGCATTACCTGCCACTCGCCCCCTGACTTTGCTATCTCTTCTGGTGGGACGCTCCGCAAAGGGAAATGGTCTGCCGGTGAAATTGAGGCCATTCTGCGAGGCAAGATGGAGAAGGCAAAGAGCGGCGACGCAGAATACGCGGGGCTGAAGATTGCCGATTCCGATCTCCCAGGCTTGACCGCCTTCCTAGGAAACCTGAGTGACTCCAGCGATGAAGCCTTCCGGGACCTCATCCTCAGCGCCTCCGTCGTCGACGTAACCG
>JAKMGR010000265.1 GCA_022424805.1 Verrucomicrobiales bacterium | reverse complement strand
GGACGTATACTTGTCAGCAAAATCTCCGACGGCCTTTTTCGTCCATGCCATCACTGCAATCACAGCAACTACGCCGACGACCAGCACGGTGAGACAGCCGATCCCAAAACATGTGGCGATCTTTTTTCCAGAATCGGATTCAGGCGGCGGGGCGGCTCCAGGTGTATACGTTTGGCTCATGTTCTCAAGTGTTTCAGAATGGAATCTACTTCTGGATTATTCGCTATTCAACATCTTCGGAGAGAGCAATTCGAGCAGGAGTCCTTCGCCCTGATCGACGACTCCCCAATGTTCTACTTCAAGTTCAATGCGGGCCACTGCCAAGGTGGGAAAGTGATTAACGACTGCTCCGCCAGCGATCATCTCAACCTCATCGTGCATTCCTGGGTTATGGCCATCGAGGATTACGGTATCTCAGGATTCATCGAGTTGCTGAACAATACGAAGGATGGTCCGTGGCGAAGCGAGATAGAGGTCGCTTTCCTCCTGAATCTGTGAATCGGGGAAGCCCAGTCCTTTAGCAAGCATACCCGCGGTTGTTCGAGCCCGGTTTGCGGTGCTGGAGACAATCGCATCTGGACGGACCCCTCGCTGCGAAAGTGCCGCGGCCATTCTTGGTGCAACGTTTTCCCCCCGTTTGTTCAGGGGACGGTCGTGGTCGTCACTGCCGGGAAAATCCCAGCTCGATTTCGCGTGGCGGATCAAGAGAAGATTTTTCATCGCAGCTATGATGAACCGAATCAGCCTCCCCTGTCCATGGCATTTCCTTGTCTTGACAGATTCCTTCGAACTACCGATTTTGCTACTCTCACACTTGTTATCATGATTCGAATTTTCTCTGCATCTCTGCTGCTCTCCCTGCTTGCTACCCTCAGTCTTCAGGCTGACAACTGGCCCAACTGGCGCGGCCCGTATTTCAATGGTTCTTCTCAGGAAAAAGGATATCCCGCAGAATTCTCCAAGACGGAAGGAGTGGCTTGGCAAACGCAACTACCCGGCGAGGGTGCCTCGACTCCGATTGTCTGGGGCGATGCAGTTTTTTTGACTTCCATTGATGCCGATGAAAATTGCATTCTCGCTATCCGCATCAGCGCCAAGTCAGGCGAAGTTGTATGGGCTAAGGAGTTTGGAGAAGGAATCCGACACGACGAACGAAGCACTTTTGCCGGCAGCTCGCCGGTGACCGATGGAAAACTGGTCTACTTTTTCAGTGGCGCAGGTGATCTCGCGGCATTCGATTTTGACGGGAACCCGATCTGGTATCGAAATATCGAAAAAGACTACGGCGCCTTCGCTTTCCAGTGGACCTTTTCCAGTTCTCCCCAGCTTTACGAGGGAACTCTTTTCCTCCAAGTCCTCCAGCGTGATACGAAAGTTCACGGGCGCGGAGGCAACGAGCCTATCGATTCCTACCTTCTCGCAATGGATCCCGCGACAGGCAAGACCAAGTGGAAACACATTCGTCCCAGTAAAGCGGTGGTGGAATCTCGCGAGGCATTCTCGACTCCGATTCCCGTTCTGCACGACGGCCGAGCTGAAATCGTTATCACTGGCGGGGACTCTATTTCCGGGCACGATCCCGAAACGGGCAAGGAACTCTGGCGCTGGGGCACCTACAACCCAGAGCGAATCGGACACTGGCGACTCGTTCCTTCCCCGATTTACGGTGAAGGAACTTTCCTGGTCTGCGCACCAAAGGGATCACCCATTTATGCGATCGAAGCTGGTGGCGAGGGGGATCTGGTGGGAACGGCTAACATCTGGAGAACGAATGGAAAAGAATACACCGCAGACGTGCCCACTCCGCTTTTCTATGACGGGTTCTTCTACATTCTGAATGGTCGGAACAAGTTTCTTTCCTGCATCCACCCCAGCAGCGGAAAAGTCGTCTGGAGCCAGCAAATCAATGGAAAGGTGAAGCTAGAAGCCTCACCAACTGGGGTTGATGGGAAAATCTACCTGATGAGTCATCTCGGAGAAGTTTTTGTCTACAGCGCAGGTCCTGACGGCGGACAACTCCTGAACTCAACCACCTTCGGAGCGTCGCAGAGCGTCAACATCCGTGCGTCGATCGTGCCGGCAAACGGCACTCTTTTCATCCGCACCGACGATCAACTTTACGCGATTCGAAAGTAGAGCTTTCTACTCTTTCGAACTGAGGATGCGCACAGCTTTGTCGCGCATCCTTCGCATCGACCACTCGCACGTATAAGATTCGAGCTCGGCCATAGGAACCCACGCGAGGTCGTGGGATTCCTCGCTGACGATGTAATCCTCCGCCCCCGTTTGGCGGAACAAGAATCGGACGTCGTAGTGAAAATGAGCTGGCTCGTTTTTCCGCGCGGGTATCCCGTGCACATCGAGGTCAAAAATCTCTTCACAAACAACTTCGAGACTGGTCAGCCCAGACTCCTCGACGGCCTCATCCATGGCAACAGAGAGGACGTCTGACTCTCCATCGGCATGCCCACCGAGTTGCAGCCATATACCGAGCTTGCGATGATGGGTTAGGAGTGTGTTCGTCCCGCTAGAATCTACAATCCAGGCGGAGCCAGTGATATGCCCTTCATTCAGGCTGCGATCGAAACAATCGGAATTTCTCTCCACAAAATCGATGACACTTCGGGCGGTGTCTGCTTCATCG
>JAKMGR010000251.1 GCA_022424805.1 Verrucomicrobiales bacterium | reverse complement strand
AGACGTCACCTGCTTCTTCGAGTTTCTTGAGTGTCGTTTCGAGTTCCTGGAGCATTCCGGCACGACCCGTCGCGATTTCGATCACAGTGTGGTCTCCGACGTCCTCGCTCTCCTGGGGGAGAAAGCCGGTCAGAGTCCACTCGTCGCGTTCGACGGTTCCTTTATCCGATTCCTCTTCGCCGAGAATGATCCGGAAAATGGTCGACTTGCCGGCTCCGTTTGGACCGACGAGAGCGACTCGTTCGCCGTAGTTTACCTGCAGGTCGGCGTCTTCAAAAAGCGCGTTGCCACCGTAGGATTTTTTGAGTTTTCGGATCGTAAGCATGGTTCGATGCGGGATGTTGGGTTCTACATAGCTGAATGTCTCGTATCCGCAAATTGAAAGGCACCCAGGTTCGTTTGGAAACTGCGATATTTCTACGCTTTCCCATTGCCAGGCCGTCGGAGGAAACGCTAGGTTTTTGATATGTCAAAAGCGGTTGTCGATCCAGA
Organism: Verrucomicrobiales bacterium; assembly: GCA_022424805.1. GTDB lineage: Bacteria > Verrucomicrobiota > Verrucomicrobiia > Verrucomicrobiales > DEV007 > Arctic95D-9. Next base: position 2,771 of record JAKMGR010000251.1, on the reverse strand, counting down.
TGAACTGAAGCGTTTTGCGGAGGAGTTGAAGCGATTCAACGGTGACCTCCAAAATTCCATGTCCTCTCTGCAGGCTCGCTTTGCTTCGCTAAGCGATACGTGGCAGGATCACGAGCATGCAAAATTTGCTGGCGAGTTTCAGGAAACGATGAAAGTGCTTCGTCGTTTCATGGAAAGCAGCAGCCACCAGGCTCCTTTCCTGATGCGAAAAGCGCAGCGCATTGAAGAATACCTGAACCAGCGATAAGACTGTGGCGGACAAAGCAAACGTTGCCAGCGTCGAGTCTTTGGATCGGTATCGGTCCAATCTCGTGGTGTTTCTGGAAAGGGCCAGCTCCATTCTAGATGAAGTGGGGGAGGAGGTGAAGCGAACTCGTATCTGGCTCCAGACCGAACAAAAATCGCGCGTTACGCAGCGCATCAAGATGGAGTCACGAAAGCTCGAAATGCTGGAGCAGGAAATGTTCACGGCGCGGCTGTCCAGCCTGAGGACGGCAAAGACCGGAGCGCAGATGCAGATCAATAAGAAGCGCTGCGAAATTCGCGATCTCGAAGACAAGCTCAAGGCCATTGCGGCCTGGTCGAGAAATTATGACTCCACCGTTGAGGTCGAGGCCCGCAAGGTGGAAAAGCTCCGCTTCATGCTTGATGGTGAAATGAAGCAGGCGATGTCTTTCCTTTCCGAGTCAGTTCGCCTGCTGGAAGAATATGCTTCCGCCGGATTGCCTCCGATGAGCAGTCCGGCCCCGAATGATAAATCCGACGACTGAAATCACAATGTCTTTGCAAAACAGCCGCGGCCGACTACTGGGCCTTTCCCGCGAATTGATCCGCAACTGGCAGGATACCCAGGAAATCTGGCGCGACCAGAAAGTGCGGGAATTTGATCAAACTTACATGCAGCCACTTTTCGATTCCTGTGACAATGCGATTGCCGCGATGGAAGACCTCGACAAGCTGCTAGCCAAACTCCGTAACGACTGTGAAATCGAAGAATAAAGCATCGACCAAAGACACGCTCGATTGGTTTGAGCAAGTGGTAACGGGGACGCAGTCCTTCGCCGACCGCGAGAAGGGTATTGATCGTGCGCGCCAGTTGAAGACGTCCAACTATCGCTCCGATCTCGCCGAGGAGCAGAGCCTGATAGAAAAAGAAACTGCCGAGACGGTGAATCTCCTGCAGAAGGAATCCGATGAGGAAAAAGCGGTCATAGATCAGGTTTTTGCGACGAGAAAGTTGCGCATCGATGCCGCACAGATCGAGGTCCGGAACCAAGTTATTCAGGGGATTCAACAAAGTGAAGGGGCTCGTCGTGCTGGACTGCAACACGAGTTCATGGTAGCTGGAAAAGAGCGTGATACTCGCCTCGCCCAGATTGCTGCGGATAATGAGCAGAAGTCTGCTGAGTCAAAATCGTTCCAGTCTCGATTCGTGAAACTCGAGAAGGCGACTGCAAAGTCTTTGAAAGGATTTGGTTCCTTGCATCGAAGTTTTGTCACTGGGCTGAAGGAAATTGGAGAAGGTGACGAGGAGGACATTTCTTCCGAAAAGTTGACGGAAGTGCACAGCGATCTTGCCAGTCGGTTCAAATCCTATCGGAAGAATCCACTCGTCGCGCTCTTCAATGGGTTTCCTGTCGCGATTCAGATTTTTCTCTGGTTGGCGCTAGGCGGATTGGCTCCCTTTGTTTCTCCGGCGATCGGCGGTCCGGAATTGTCCTTGCCTTTGTGCCTTGGAGTCGGAGGTGCTCTTGCCGTTCTTTCGCTTGTCTTTTTCTTTGTCGCTCGGGGCAGTGCCGCTTCATTCCTCGAGGAAACAAAATCGGGATACATCGAGGGAAAAAAATATCGACTAGGCTTCAAGAAGTCGCTCGAAGACTGGTTTACTCAATCAACCGAGGAGGCTCATACAGCGTTCGAAAGACGAAAGAGCAATTTTGAGAAGGGGCTCGGGAAATCGGAAACCGTCCTCCTCGGCGAAGGGAAATACACAGGGCCAGAAGATGTGGAGGAGCGCGCTTCAAAGCTTCGGGACCGGCTTGATGCGGCAAAGGCTGCGCGGTTTGCCTCCGTCGAAAAAGCGATGGCTGAAAAGATCGCGAAAGAGGAGGCTGCCCGAGATCAGCGTATCGCAGAACTGCATGGCGATACTTCGGCTTCACAAGCGGATATCGACGCAGAACTCGAACGCCAGCTCGGTTCTCTTGCCGAACAATGGCGAGAGTCTGTCCTCCCGAGGCACCTGAGCCTGATGGAAGAAAGTGCCAGTGCCCACAACCCGCGTTGGTACGCGCAGGACCCGGATCAGTGGGAGCCTCCGAGAGAGTTTCTTGAAACTTTGCGCTTCGGTTCCCTTCGATATCAGGGCAGGGATTCTGAATCTTCAGTACCAAAATCAGAGCATCTCCAGCTTCCTGACGCGATTGACTATGAGTTGCCCCTGCGCCTTCGCGTTCCGGACCTCGCATCGCTTCTGATCGAGACGAAACAAACCGGACGCGACTACTCGATTGCTTTTCTCAATTACCTGACCCTCGGCTGGCTCGCGAATTCGCCGCCGGGACGCCTGTCTTTTTCCTTCATCGATCCGGTAGGATTGGGAGAAAGCTTCGCCGGACTGATGCACCTCTCCGACTACGAAGAATTGCTCATCAATTCCCGAATTCGCACCCAGCCAGATCAAATCAATCAGCGCGTCGGTGAACTCTGCGATCACATGGAAAAAGTGATCCAGATGTATCTGCGAAGCGACTACGAAACCATTACACAAT
>JAKMGR010000247.1 GCA_022424805.1 Verrucomicrobiales bacterium | reverse complement strand
TTGCGGAATTGAACGAGCAGAAGTGTTTTCCCTGCTTGGTTCAGAGAGAAGAAATCTCTTGCAAAAGGTGGCTTTCCCGTCATTTTAGCGCCCTGCAAACGGGAAAATTCCCATGCATTTCGGGTAGGTACCGAAGCGGTCAAACGGGGCAGACTGTAAATCTGCTGGCTATGCCTTCAGAGGTTCGAATCCTCTCCTGCCCACTTCTTTTACAATCAAAGAGTTGCGCAAATCGCGCAGCTCTTTTTTTGTGTCCCCAAGTCCCCGCAGGACTCGTCTTGGACTCACTTTTTAACGGCATGCTTCGCCAGTTTGAGGAAGTCATTGGCTACCAGCGTGACTCCCTCTCCTCCAACTTGATGACATCACGCGCTACTCCTTTCCACGGTTGAGTTCCTTTTAAGAAAGGATCGATCCAATCCGCTCGGATCCGAATCCAGTTCGGAGGCTTTGGGTGACGGAGTGGTCGGGGATTGGAATGAACGGGGCTCCGAGGCGGATGAGGGCAAACTAGGCGGGGATTTCCCCCTTGTTCTCGTCCTCCAGCCTTTGAATCACTGTCTCGAGAATCTTTCTTACACCTGAGAAGCGTGCTGACTTTTCCCCGGTCTCCTCATCCATATACAGGTCCCGCCGCACCTCGATCATGAGCGAGCAGATTCTCTTATCCTGACGGTAGTGCTTGGCCGGGGTCAGTGCGCCGGAAAAGGGGGTATCGATCCTCACGGTGAACCCTGCCTTCGCGAAGCATTCCACTGCTGCGTCGCGGAGCCACTCAGGCGTGTGGAACGAATCGGTCCCGATGCAGATTTCCGGTCGTGTGTCTCCCTCTGCTGCAATCTCGTAGGGCAAACGTCGTGATGGAAAACTGTGGCAATCGATGACCAGTGCCTGACCGAATCTCTCCAGGGAATCCTCCACCATCGCCTCCAGCTTCGCGTGATGCGGTCGATAGTAGCGGGAGAGTAGTTCTTCCCGCTCTTCGGGAATCAAGTCACGTCGGAGGGACTGGAGCTCATGCGTTCTTGTGTAGAGTGCCCCCATTCCCCGGGCGGCCATGACTTCCTCCTCGTCATTCTCAAAGCGCTCCACGTCCACGAGCAGCCTGGATACCGGGAACACGTGGGCGCCTTCGGCGTCTCCGCCGAAGAGTTCATCGGTGTAGGAATCCGTCATTCGCAGGAGCTCCCGCTCCAGTCCGGCGTCGGAAAGCAGAAACGGCTCCCGATACTGCGCCGGAATTTCCGTGCTGCTGTGGGGAATGTGACGGATGGATCGGAGCATGCGCTTGCCGGGTGGCGAGTTTACGAGCTCGTGGGGCGGGGGTGATCGAAACGACCCCGCACCGTGGCGATGAGGATATCTGCCCTTGGAGCCTTGATTGTTTGGCGAATGCTTTCGGCAAGAGCTGAAATGGCGTCTTTGTTCTTGAGCAGGTCAGCGGGCACGGAGAATCCCGTGGGCGCCTTGTGCTCGTCTATGTGGACGATAAAGGCCACCGCATTGGAGAGTTCCCGATTGCTAGACTTCCAGCATTCGGCGAGTTGTCGGGCCTTGAGTTCAGGGGGCTTCGGCCACCGCTTCCCTTTGCGGATCTCCAGTTCGATGACACCAGAATCATAGGAGACCAAGTCCGAGGAAAGTCCTCCATGCATCCGGTAGAGTTTGTCGATGCTGTAGATGTGCCGTCGCGAAATCGCCTCGATATCAATCTTCTCTTCCATGCCTCCACCAAACAATGAGAAGGGAATCAGGGAAAGGCGAGTCGCTGTCATACCGGCCTGTTTCCGTGTCATACTTCGCAGACGGAAATGTCGAGAGAGTATCCACGTGATCGGCCCTGCGATCTGGCACGCGCTGTCCTCTTGTCATGCCCGGCCTGGCCCACTCCGAATTCCAGTTCATGAAAATCATGTGGTAGAGAGCGGGGCTGACAAAGTGCGGGATTCCTGCCTGCAGAATGCAGCGAAGCGTTTGCTGAGATCGTCGAGTTCCTCCCGCTTCACCAGCACCTCGAGCCATTCCGCTGGGATGCCTTTTTCCCCATAAATCAATCCGGCCAGGGACGACTGAGTGGCTGGACAAGACAGCTCTCGAAGAAATGGGGGAGTCAGGAATTCCCGAAAACCTGATTAGTGCAATCAGCAGGCAAAGAGCCTCGACTTAATTCGGGCTGGTAGATGCCTGCCTTCCCCGGTATGAATTAGAAATATCCTCATGAAAGTTCTCTCCTTTACCCCCCAACTCATCGCTTTACTCGCTATCGCGTTTATTACGACCGCTGCCCTCACTGATGACAAGACATCCGATGAAAAATGGATCTCCTTGTTTAATGGCAAAAACCTGGACGGCTGGACGCCGAAGATCCGTTATGAAAAGTACGGGGAAGATTCGCGAAAAACATTCCGAGTCGAGGATGGAGTTCTCAAGGCAGGCTACGAGAACTATGAGGAGTTCAACGAAACCTTTGGCCATCTCTTTTACAAGACTCCCTACTCCAACTACCGCCTTCGTCTCGAGTATCGCTTCACCGGTGATCAGGTAAAGGGAGGACCGGGCTGGGCATATCGGAACAGCGGGATCATGGTGCACGGTCAGGATCCAGCGACGATGGTTGAAGACCAGGACTTTCCGGTTTCAATCGAAGTCCAGCTTCTCGGAGGGGACGGCAAAGCAGATCGAACAACGGGAAACCTCTGCACACCGGGGACGCATGTTTTTATGGATGGCAAGTTATTCAAACCCCACTGCACGAAGTCGAATTCGAAAACCTATCATGGCGATCAGTGGGTCACTGCGGAGGTCGAAGTGCGGGGGCATGAAGTGATCCACCACATCATCGAAGGCGAAACCGTCCTCAAGTATCAGAAGCCAGTCCTCGATGGTACTCATCCGGAATCCGAGAAAATGATCGAGAAAGCCGGCGGAAAAATCGAGCTGAGCTCCGGGACGATTTCTCTGCAGTCAGAGAGCCACCCCGTTGAATTCCGGAAAGTGGAAATCCTGGTGTTGGACAAGTAGCAAAATCCTCCGGGGTAACGCTTCTTTAATCGAGGCAGTAAAGTAGCAGCGATGATGGATCTCTTTCGTGCCCACCAGTTCGTCGGCCCATTCTTGCTGACGCGAACCGGAGGGTGAATTCCTTTTGGCAGGCAGTCTACCCGAACATCGCGCGGCAAATCACGACCGCCGCGATCACACCGGCAAGGTCCGCACAAAGCCCCGCTGCAAGCGCGTGGCGAGTGCGGCGCACCGCAACCGAGCCGAAGTAAACGGCGAGGACGTAGAACGTCGTTTCGGTAGAACCGAACATGGTTGCCGCCGTATACTTGATCGTCTCGGAAAGCCCTTCATTGGTCAAAATTTCGACGAGCACTCCCTGGCTTCCGCTACCGCTGAGGGGTCGCATCAATGCCATCGGCACAAGCTCGGGTGGAAACTTCACGAACTCCAGCACAGGCCGGAGCAAATTCTGAAAGAGGAACAATGCACCCGAATTTCGCAGCATCGCGAGCGCAGCTAACATAGCCACAATGAACGGCATGATCCTCACCGCGACGTTCCACCCTTCCTTCGCACCCTCGACAAATTCTTCGTACACGGGGATTCGTTTCAAAGCGGCAAACACCACAAAGAAGACAAGCACGAAAGGAATCGCAGCAACGGAAATCGCCGACAGAAACCGCTGAAAACCTGATCGCGTTTTATCGAGGTCTTCTTCTTCCAAAGTCGCACCATCGGCATCGAGTTGAATCGCAATTTCCCGAAGTCCCAGGGTCTCCTGTAAGGCGACGCGTTTCTCGGGAAACATCTCCAACAATACGATCCCGAGAAAGATCGCGAGGATCAGCCCGAGAATTACTCTGCCGCGCCCGGATATGGTTCGATCTTTCGCACTCGATTCTTTCTCACCTCCCGCATCTGCCTCTCCGCCCGAGACAGCCGATACTCGATTGAAGATGGGCATCTTTTCAAAAGTCTTCACCGCAAGGATCGCTACGATAGTGGAGAAAAGTGTCGCTCCAATTGTCGTTCCTACAATCGCGTAGGGCTCAGCAATGCCCTGCGCAGCAAGCAATCCAATCGCCGTAGCCGGAATCAATGTTACGGAACTGGTATTGATCGCAAGAAAGGTGCACATCGCGTTGGTAGCCGTGCCTTTTTCCGAATTCAGCTCGTCGAGGTGTTGCATCGCTTTCAATCCCAGAGGCGTCGCTGCATTACCCAAGCCCAGCATGTTCGCCGCCATGTTCATCACCATCGCGCTCATGGCAGGGTGATCGTTCGGAACATCCGGAAAAAGCCGCGTCATGATTGGCCTGACAAACCGGGAAACGGCCTGGATCGCACCCGATACTTCTGCGAGGCGCATGATCCCCAACCAGAGCATCATGATGGCACTGAGAGGAATGACGATGTTTACCACCCCCACCTTCACCATGGAGAACATGCCCTCCACAATTCCGTTCGAGCCGGTTAATTGATCCAGCAACGCCGCCACGATCACTCCGACGACGATCATTCCCATCCAGATCCAATTCAGCATGCCGCCATCTAACGACAAAAATATGGGGATACGCAATCAGATTGTGTCCCCTGCCATACCAAACAGGGTTGGGTGGATGACCTGGCTCTGTTTGATCACCGACCATACCCTGTCTAATCGTGGGTCTTGCTTGTCGGCAATCGGGCTTCTATTCTCGCAGCGATGAATCGCTTTCTTACATCTCTCTTTCTCATTGGATTTCTTCTCCCGGCAATGGCCGCGGAGAAAAAGAACGTTGTTTTCCTGATCTGTGACGATCTCAACTGCGACCTCGGGAGTTACGGCCACCCGCTGGTAAAGACTCCGAATATTGATCGGCTCGCTGAACAGGGAACTCGCTTCGATCGAGCCTATTGTCAGTATGCTCTCTGCGGTCCAAGCCGGGCTTCATTTCTCACCGGCTTGTATCCTGACCAAACCCTCATCCACAAAAATGCGATTTACATTCGCGAGCACATTCCCAATGTGACGACAGTTTCTCAGATGTATCGGAACAACGGTTTCTTTGCGACACGGATCGGAAAACTCTATCACTACAACGTCCCTAAGCACATCGGCACGAGTGGCCACGACGATCCTTACTCGTGGAACTACACGATCAATCCGCGAGGTCGTGATGTCGAAGAGGAGTCCAAAATTTTCACTCTCAAGCCCGGCACCTTCGGCGCGACGCTGAGTTGGCTTGCAGCAGAAGGAACTGACGAAGAGCAAACCGACGGCATGATCGCCGACGCGGCAGTGGCAGAGCTGCAACGCTACCACCGTGAAGACCGCCCCTTCTTTCTCGCCGTCGGATTGTTCCGTCCCCACACTCCATATGTCGCCCCGAAGAAGTATTTCGACATGTACCCCCTTGATCAGATCGTCGTGCCCGAAGTTCCGGAAGGATACGACAAGACGATTCCTGAGCCGGCTCTCAAATCAATTCGTCGAAAAAAGGAACAGATCAATCTCGCTGATGACCTCGCAAAGCAGGCGATCCAGGCTTACTACGCTACGATCAGTTTTGCCGATGCTCAGGTTGGTAAAGTGTTAGAGACACTGGAAACTACGGGACTGGCGAAGGACACGGTAGTTGTTTTCACTTCGGACCACGGCTACCACATGGGCGAGCACGGTCACTGGCAGAAAACGACGCTTTTTGAAAACGCAACCCGCGTTCCGCTGATCATTTCTTCTCCCGACCAGAGAGACAAAGGCGGCGTTGTAACTTCGCCGGTTGAGATGGTCGACATCTATCCGACGCTGGCAGAATTGAGCGGACTGGAGGCTCCCGATTTCCTCTCCGGGGTGAGCCTCGCGGCATCAATGGATAATTCCTCTGTGAAGCCACGGGAGTCAGCACTGAGCCAATACATGCAGGGCTACTCCATTCGCACAGAGCGCTTTCGCTACACGGAATGGGGCGAAAAAGGCGCAGAAGGTGTCGAGTTGTATGGTTGTCAGGATGATCCGGAGGAACTGAAAAATCTCGCGCACTCCGGTGGCAAAGATTTCGTCGGTGTGATCTCTGAACTTTCTGAGAAGCTTCACCAACGCATTGCCGAGGCGAATGAGGCTCCAGAAGGAATTCGGCAGAACCGTTTTCAGAACGAGCGGCGGGTGAGAT
>JAKMGR010000217.1 GCA_022424805.1 Verrucomicrobiales bacterium | reverse complement strand
CAGCCAGGAGTATGGGCAAATGGCCTTCGGGATGTTTGAACTGACAAAGCTTGGAATCATTTACGCAGTGATCGGGTTTTTGTACCTGATCTTTGTAGGCAGAAAGTTGTTGCCCAATCGACAATTGCTTAGTGAATTGATCGATAGCGATGTGTCACGTGAGGTGCTGACGCAGTTCCAGGTCGAGCCAGGATCAGAGCTGGTCGGGAAAACGCTTGTGGAAACGCTTCTCAAGAGATATCCGAAATGCCATGTATTGGAAGTGCGGCGTCGCGGTCGAACGCTGCCGACGGCGCTGGATGAATTGGTGATCAATGAGAAGGACAGGCTTCTTATCACCGTTCACGGAGATGCGGTAAAGGAATTGCGAGAGGATGGCGGGGTCCGATTTGCGGGACAGGATGAACTCAACCTGACGCAGCTGGAAACGCGGGAATTGAAATTGCTTGAAGGCATTGTCGGGCCGCGCTCTACGATGGTTGGGAAAACGCTGCAGGAGGTCGGCTTTCGCCGCAATTTCGGAATTAACGTTCTGGCGATTCACCGGCAGGGGGAAAATCTGCAAAAGGATTTCAATTCGGTGAAGCTCGCTTTCGGAGACACCTTATTTATGGAGGGGCCTCCTGAGGCGTTTTCGCGCCTGCAATCACAGAAAGATTTCGTGAGCATTTCGGAGTCACCGGAAATCACGGTGAATCCGAAAAAGGTATGGATTGGAGCGGCGATTGCCTTGGCTTTTGTGTTGGGAGCTTCTTTTAAAGTGCTCGGAATTCCCGCTTTGGCGATTCTGGTAGCACTGGCGATGATTTTACTGCGTTGCGTGACCGCACAGCAAGCCTACGAGGCTGTACAGTGGAATATCGTATTCCTGATTTTTGGCATGTTGTCTCTGGGGCTGGCGATGGAGCAGACGGGCGCGGCGCAGCAATTGGTAAATGGTCTCATGGCTGTTTTTGGAGACTTTTCTCCCTTTGTGATTCTCGCGGTGGTGTATTTATTGAGTTCCACCCTCACCGAACTGATCAGCAACAATGCGGTGGCGGCTTTGCTCACTCCGATCATTATTGGAATGGCGAGCAAAGTGAGTTACCTGGGAGAACTGGGCGTTGATCCCCGTCCTTTCATCGTTGCGATGATGTTCGGGTGTAGCGCGAGTTTTGCGACTCCGATCGGGTATCAGACGAATACCTACGTCTACGGAGCTGGTGGATACAAATTCACGGATTTTCCCAAGGTCGGGATCCCTCTGAATCTTCTCCTGTGGGTCATCGCATCCATCCTCATCCCGATTTTCTGGCCATTTCGCTGAAATCCCGACCTGAACCGGACAGTCTAATGGATCGCCTTACCCTGTTGACTCCTGAGCTATACCCTGTTGAGTTGGCGCTATGGCAATAGAAGGGCTTTCCCGTGAGGAACTGGAAGAATTGATCGCTATGTTGGAGCGTCGGCTCAAGGTGATCGGCGATGCGGAAATGCGGGAAAACGATCCGGACGAGCAACTTCGGCAACTTCAGGAGGTGTCAGAATCAATTCAGGTATTTCACGAATTAAAACGTGAAAAGATTCCCGTCCGTCTCCGTCACTTCCTCGAAAACAGTAGTTTGAACAAGGCTCTCGACTGGGCTCGTGAGGCTATGGCGACAGAGTAGACTCGAATTCATTCGATTTGTGCAGCTCTTATCGGACTCGAATCAATTCGAGTCTACGTATCTTTAAATACGGGCTCATGCACATGCCCCTCATTCAGGTCGATCCGCTCGGGGCGTCCTTTGTGCATGTAAACGACCTCGGTGTGATCAAGTCCCATCATCGCCATGACCGTCGAATGAATGTCGTGAACGTGAAGTTTGTCTTCGACAGCAAAAAGGCCGAGTTCGTCGGTTGCGCCAATCGTCTGACCACCTTTCGCACCACCGCCGGCCATCCACATCGTGAATCCAGTCGGGTTGTGATCGCGACCGTCGCCTTTTTCGCTCATGGGCGTGCGGCCAAATTCTCCGCCCCAGATGATGAGAGTGTCATCGAGTAATCCACGTTGCTTCAAATCCTGAATCAATCCGACGATGGGAACGTCCACATTTCGACAAAGCCGGCTGTGGTTCTCTTCCATCTTCGAATGGCTGTCCCACTTGCTTCCCGCTCCGTGATAGAGCTGGATAAATCGCACACCGCGTTCAACGAGCCGGCGTGCCATGAGGCACTGTCGACCGTAGACCTGTGTTTCTTTCTGATCGAGCCCGTAGAGTTTTTTGATATGCTCCGCTTCGCTTTCAAGATCGATTGCTTCGGGTGCTTCCGCCTGCATTCGGAAAGCGAGTTCATAGCTGCGGATGCGCGCTTCCAGTTCAGTGTTGGAAGTACGAGAATCAAAATGGTTTTCGTTGAGTTGCTGGAGAAAACCGAGTTTCTGTTCCTGTCTCTTGTCGGAAACACCGCCCGGATTGTGAAGGTTCTTGATAGGTTCCGCTCCGTTTTCGAGAAGGACCCCCTGGTGAACAGCTGGAATGAATCCTGATCCCCAGGTCCGCGCGCCGTTGACGACCATGGCATTGGAATCCTTGATCACGACAAAGGCAGGGAGGCTCTGGTTTTCGGTTCCCAATCCGTAGGAAATCCACGAACCGAGAGAGGGGCGTCCACCAAAAACGGACCCCGTATTCATCTGGCAGACTCCGCCAGCGTGATTGATGCCATCAGACTGGCAGGATCGAATCACGCAAAGATCGTCCGCGATTTTCGAGTGCTGGGGAAGCCAGTCGGAAATCCAGAGGCCGCTCTCGCCATGTTGCGCCCACTCGCGTTTTGATGCGAGCAGCGGAGAATTGACTTCACCCATCGCGGTGACGGGGCGCTCAAAGCTTTCGGGGAGACTTTGTCCGGCCAGTTTGTTCAGTAATGGCTTGGGATCAAAAAGATCGAGGTGGCTCGGGCCGCCTTCCATGAAGAGCCAGATGACGTTCTTGGCTTTTCCAAGCTGATGCGGAATTTTTGCCGCGACCGGGTTTGGTGCCTTCGTCGCACCTAATAGATTTTCTCCGGTTAGTGCAGAAAGTGCGACGGCACCAAAACCGGCTCCGGCTTTGCCGAGAAATTCACGACGGCTGTGAGGTTGTTCAATTCGATTGCAGGACATGGCGGGAGCCGCTACGCAGCGTGAAAAGGTGGGAGGGTAAAAAGTAAAAGGTGATGAGTGAGGTAGGCTCGAGCCCGCTAGTATCAGTGAAGGTATAAGAATTCGTTCGAGGTCAGAAGGGCGTGGCAGAAGTCTGTGGTCGCACCTAGCAGGGCGGGGGGATAGGGCGAGGTTGAGGACTTAGGAGCTTCACGTAGCCACGCTGTTTTCGGTTCGGGCTCTTCTCCGCTCTCTGATGAGAAATCAAAATCGATCACGCGAGGAGCCTCTCCTCCGTTGATGAGAAGCTGTGACTCAGTCAGTGTTCCTTCGGTGACCGTAAAACGGGCGAGTTGTCCGTCCCAATAATGGCCAGGTTGATCGCGAGCTCCGATCAGGTAGCGTATGTTCTCTTTCACCCTGAGACCTCCGACTACCTGATGATGGACGATTTTCTTTTGTAGTTTCGCCTTTGGATCGCTCAAGTCTTTGAGGTAGAAAGTGACCGAACCTTTGGTTGGATCGTCCTTTTTCGGTTTGGCCGAAACGACAGCGGCGAAGTAGGCGGGCTTCTGTTTTGGAAATCGAAGATCGGACGCAACGACTTCGTAAATCACATTGTGCTGAAAATCTTCGCCCACGAGCTGCATGATGAAATTGAGCGGTTGGTAGCGTGATTTCTCACTGGTCACCCCGAAGGCCCATCCGCTTTCTTTATGTGAGCCGTTCCAATGTCCCGCGAGTGTGTTTACCGACGCGTTTTTGTGAATGCTGTCGATGTTTGCGATCGCTTCGATCGTGAACTCTTTGGTGGGCCACTCGACTTCGGAAACTTCCAGCCTTTCGAAGCGGCTGCCTGGCTGGAGCCAGAGCGAATTCTCTCCCAGTGCCGGTTCCTTGATTCCTTTGAATACTTGATCGATCGGTCGCATGCCGGTTTCACCCGGATACTTCGGCTCAGGAGACGCGGGAGCTCCGACCGTATTGGCCTGTGAGGTGAGAAAGGCGAGTGAGGCTTCGACTTCCTCGGGTCGTGCTTCGCGGCCGTAGGCGAGGCGATAGGCCGATCGCACCAACTCTGCGTCAGCCATCTTCTTCGAACTGAGGAGTCGCTTCGCGAATGCGTTGGCGCGGGCGACAGCCCATTCTCCGTTCACGAGCATGAGAGACTGTGTCGGCGTGGTCGTGGATATTCGATTGGGAGCCGAACTGAATCCATTGGGCTTGTCAAAACTTCCCAGAATCGGGTCCTTAGTGTTGCGCCGTTTTTTGATGTAGACGCTGCGGTTGGGAGCATTGCCGTCAACGGACGCTCCTCCTTCTCGATGTTTCAATTCTCCCGACGCAACAAGCATGGCGTCGCGAATTTGCTCTGCATCAAGGCGATGGGGCGGATAGCGCCAAAGAAGCCGGTTTTTTGGATCCGTAATGCGTTCAACTGATGTTGGCTCACGCTGCGCGGTTTGCCGGTAGGTCGCGCTGTTCATAATGAGACGGTGGATGGGTTTCATTTTCCACCCGCCGTCGAGAAATTTTCGGGTTAGCCAGTCGAGCAGCTCTGGATGGCTTGGCTCTTCGCCAAGACGCCCGAAGTCGTTTGGAGTCGGAACAATTCCCTGTTTGAAGTGATGCTGCCAGAGACGGTTGACGACGACCCGGGTGGAAAAAGGATTGCTTTCGTCCGCGATCCAGTTTGCGAGGGCAGTGCGGCGACCAGTCGTATTTTTTGCCGGTGAGATATTCGGGGCAGGCTGGCCCAGCAATGTCAGAAAAGCAGGCTCGACTGCGACCTTTTCTCCGCGTGTTTCAAAGAATGTCATCGCTGCCTTCGGCTTTACGTCCGTGGTGATAAACGCGAGTGGAAGATCCTTTGGCTTCTTCTCTGCCAACTTGGCGATTTCAGCTGTGAGTTCCGCGTAGCGGGCCGATTTTTCCTTATCCCTCTCGAACTGCTTTTTCCAATCAATCTTCTGTCGAGCTTTGTCGACTTGGCGCTGTACGAGTTGAGCGAGTTGCTCTTCGTAGGCACTGCGTTGCGATTCCTCTTTCCAATAAATCTTCTGAACGTCCGCTGGAAATTGCTTTACGATGCCCTTGATCGAAGACTCGATCTTCGGCTGTTGCATTGCGTCCAATTCCTCAAGGAACGGGGCAGTCGCCTTTTTCCATTGGGCCATCTGCTGTCCGTATTTGGCTTTTTCGTCCGCTGAGCCGAGAGGATGATCTTCTGGCCACCAGGTTGTATTGAGAAATGACTGCAGCGCGAAATAGTCCTTCTGCAAAATCGGATCAAACTTGTGGTCGTGACATTGCGCGCATCCTACACCGAGTCCCAGAAATGCTTCACCGGTAACGTTGGTCATTTCTGTGAGAATCAAATCCCACTGCATTCGCGCATTGCGCTGGTTCCATTCGTAGATGCCGAGTCGGAGAAACGCAGTGCCAATCAGTTTGTCAGGATCATTAGGAGCGAATTCATCGGCGGCAATCTGCTCACGGATAAATTGGTTGTAGGGTTTATCGTCGTTAAAAGATTCGATCACATAGTCCCGGTAGCGCCAAGTATCGGGCCGATAATCGTCGGCACGATACCCATCACTTTCGGCGTAGCGAACGACGTCAAGCCAGTGCTGTCCCCAGCGTTCTCCGTATCGCGGGCTCGCTAAAAGGAGGTCGACGCGTTCAGATATGGCTTTGTCAGGGTTTTTCGCCAATGCAGCGACAAAGGAATCAACTTCCTGAGGAGTCGGAGGAAGGCCGTGCAGATCGAAGTGGATGCGCCGGACCAGCTCCTGCGCGCTCGCGGGTTTCGCAGGGGAAAGCTTTTCCTCACTGAGTTTTCGAGCGGTGAAGTGATCGACTTCGTTTTTTGCCCACTCTCCATTTCGTTTCGGGACCGAGACTTTGGCAAGCGGTTGGGCAGCCCACCATTCGTAGTC
>JAKMGR010000197.1 GCA_022424805.1 Verrucomicrobiales bacterium | reverse complement strand
GTGCTCGATCTGGCGCTTTTGCTTCGGACTGAGATAATCCTTCCTCCCCCATGGCCGTGCCCCTGCATCGCCTGCCATGATACATCCCAGGGGAGTTACCTCCGCAACGACACCTGCCAATTCAAATTTCTCAATCTGCTCACGCACCTGTTCTGACTGCTTGTAACCGACCGAGCTCTCCGTCACATCGCCTTTCCCACATTGATAACGGATATCGAGCCCCTTCGTCGCGTCATCAATGGCACGCTAAACCGACTTTTCTTCGACCTCACCATTTGCCTTTTGGAAATCCCGCATCGTCCGAGTCCGCGATTGATTTCTTCCCGCACCATGCGGAGCGAAACTGAGAAATTCCTCATTGATGATCATGACGAGACTATAGCCCAGAAGCCAGAAAGTGGGAGAATGGCTTACCCTGTTAGATTTACTTGCTGATAAAAATTAAACTTTCTTTTTCTCCCCTCAACTTTCAGGCATACTGCTCTTCATGAAGCTCTGCCTAATCGTTCTTCTCCTAATTGCCTCTTCTACTGCGAATTTCGCGGCCGAGGTTGATATTGTGGAACGACTGGGAGTGACCGAGGCTGACGACCGACTTCCGGGAGTGGCCCTCGCCGAAGGCGTGTCTCAACTGACAGGCATTGCCGTTTCTCCCTTACTCGGGGTATCCGTCATTGGCACGTGGAAATATTTCACCACTCCGGAAGAGCTTCGCGACACACTGCCCTGGATCTGCCACCCGATCTTCTGGTGCATCGGTTTTGGCGTGCTGCTGCTTTGTTTTTTCAAAGATACGATCGGAGCAATGGCTCCCGCCTTTGTGAAAAAGCCGCTCGATTTCCTGGAACTGTTTGAGGACAAGTTCAGCGCGATTATTGCCGGGTCGGCATTCGTCCCTTTTCTCGTGCAGCAATATACGACTCTCGCTACGACTTCATCTGGAAGCATTGAAGGAACTGCGATGATCCCTGCTCCGATCCTCGCAGTGATTGATCCAGTCTGGATCTGGACGCCGATTGCATTGGTCGGATTCTTCACGGTCTGGATTGTGAGCCATGCTGTCACGACACTGGCGGCACTTTCTCCCTTTCGAATCCTCGAAGTCTTCCTCAAAGGCGCGCGCCTCGCGCTACTGGGTTTCGTTGGCTTGCTCTATATGATCAGCCCAGTCCTAGCCGCAATTCTCTGCGTGATCCTGATGGTGATCTGCGCATTCCTCGCACCTAAGGCATTTCGTCTTTCCGTTTACGGGACTGTGGTCGGAGTTGACCTGGTGCGATCACTAATCCACAAGCGACCTCTCGATAGGGAGAAGATACGTGGATTCCTCATGAAACGAGGTTCCCGACTCATCAAAGCAGGTTCGTTCGGAAAAGCGATTCCCTGCGAGGAGAATGCTCTTGTTTTTCGCAGCCGGCGGGCCTTTGTCGGAGTGGAGCGAAAGCTGCGATTTCCGTCTGAAACAAAACTGGTTTTGACCAAAGGGCTCCTGTTTCCCACGATTCGTATCGTTGACGAAAATAGCTCGGAATCCACCGTGATTCACCTCCTTCCGAGCGCCCGGCATCACGCGGACGAAATCGCAGCGCATCTCGGGCTCGAGGTTCGGGAAACACCGGTGACGAAAGGTTTTCGATCTGCGAGAAAATGGATATCAGACACTTTCTCGCGGTCCAGCATTCCCGGCGTTTCCACCGGCACAGGATAAGGACTGAATCAGGCTGGTTCGGCAGCAACTTTGGTTGATTCTTCAGCCTCGTAGACTTTGCCAAACAAATTCCCGATATCGTGCAGAATCAGGTAATTGATCGGCACGAGGAACAGCGTAATCATGGTCGCGAAAAGAATGCCGTATCCGAGGCTGACTGCCATGGGAATGAGAAACTGGGCTTGGGTTGCTTCCATGCGGATCAGTGGAAACAACCCGGCAAAGGTTGTCGCTGATGTCAGGACAATTGCCCGAAAACGCGCTGCTCCGGCTGTGCTGACCGCAGTAAAGACGTCGTCTCCGGCTTTCCTTCGTCGATTGACATAATCGACAAGGACGAGGCTGTCATTCACGACAACCCCGGACAGAGCGAGCATCCCAAAGTAGCTGAGAAAACTCAGGGGCATCCCATTCGGATTGATATTCCCCTCAATGAGATGCCCGGCAACAGCGCCGATCAGTCCGTAGGGAATCACGGCCATGACCATGAGAGGCTGGATATAGGATCGAAATGGAATCGCAAGCATCGCGTAGATTCCAAAGACAATGAGCAAGGCTCCAATCCAGATTCCCCCGGAGTTTTCGCGTTCCTCTCGAGCTTCTCCTTCAAAGCTGAAACTCATGCCGGGGTATTTCTGGATGACGCCCGGCAGCCATTCGGAAATATCTTCACGAACGGAGTCGAGATTCACGGCGTCTTTGTCAGCATCGGCTGAGATTTCGACGGCGCGGTTTCGATCGATTCGCTCGATCCGCGGGAAGCTCTGCTCGATCACGGCATCGGCAACCGAAGAGAACGGGACAGGCTGTCCGTCCGCCGTTCGAATCATCATCGACTCGAGAGCAGCGATGGATTTGCGATCCTCAAGGGGGAAGCTCAGCATGACGCGGACCTCTTCACGGCCACGCTGGATCTTCTGGATCTCTTCTCCAAAGAAGGCCTGCCTCACCTGCCGAGCCAGGTCTGACATCGTCAGCCCAAACTGCTCGGCCTCGGGACGAATGCGCAGCTGAATCTCATCGCGGCTTTCATCCAGCGAATCAGAGATGTCGAAAAGACCTTCGTAGGTGGCGAGTTTTTCTTTCACCATTCCGGCGACGTCGGAGAGATCATTAGCATTCTGACCGCGCAACTGCACTTCGATGGGGTCTCGCCCCCGTCCGATCTCGGCCCGGAAATAGAGTTCTTTCGCCCCGATAATTCCGCCTCGTTTCTGAATTTCCTCACGCCACTCGCTCGCTAGTTCACGCGTTCCCATTTCATAAGTTCGCTCCTCGGGTGGAGTGATCATAAAAACCACTTCGCCCTGGTGACTCTGACCCACTTTGTTGCGGGAGCGAGATGAGGAGACGCCCTGCCCTCCGATGCTGGAAAGCACATCTTCGATCACGGAAACACCATCTTCGCCAACGTGCTTTTTCTGCATATCGCGAACAATGCTTTCCATCATGAGAACGTATTTTTCTGTCACCTCAAACGGTGTTCCCTCCTGCATCGTGAGACGACACGTAGCACGTTCACTTTCTACTCGCGGAAAGCTCACCTGCTTGATTTGCCCTCCTTTAAATCCTCCGACCAGGATGATGAGAATCCCGAGAAAAACAGAGAGAACCGTGTAGCGATTCACGAGCACAAAATTCAGTAGCGGCTGGAAAATTTTCCTGACAAACAACTCAATGCTACCTGCTATTGCCTGCTGAAATCGGGAAAAGAACCCATAGCCTCGAGTCAGCCACTTCGTCACTGTATTCCCCACAAAAAAGCGGCTGATCGCTTTCAACCACCTGCGCGGAGAATGGGTCAGGTGCGAGGGAAGAATTAATTTCGATTCCACGAGAGAAAACGCGAGCACGAGAATCACAATCGTCGCGATCTGAGGCATCCAAGCCCCGTGAAATCCCGACATGAAATACAAAGGCACAAATGCCAGCATCGTCGTAAGCACACCAAAAACGACGGGCAGAGTGACCTCCTTTGTGCCAATGATAGATGCCTCGACCGGGTCATCGATTTCCTTTTGCCGAGTGAAAATATTTTCGCCAGTTACAATCGCATCATCGACGACGACACCCAGCACGAGAATGAATCCGAAGAGGCTCACAATGTTGATCGAGACTCCAACCCACGGCATCAGGGCAATCGCCCCCATGAAACAGATCGGAATTCCAATCACGACCCAGAGCGCCAGGCTTGGCCGGAGGAACAGCGTCAGCAAAATGAAGACGAACAGCATCGATTTCCACGCCGAATCGAGAAGCGTATTCAATCGGCCGCGAACAATCTTCGAAGAGTCACTCCAATATCCTATTTCAACGCCTGGGGGGAGTTTTGATTGGTAATCCCCCATGAAATCTTTCACCTGATCGGCGATTCGAATCGCGCTCTGGCTGCCTTCGCGGAATACGGCGACGAGCACACAGCGTTTCCCGTTCATGCGGGCGATGAACTGATTTTCATCGAAGCCGTCCTTCACCGTTGCGACATCGCTGACGGTGACGCGGCTTCCGTTTTCACGCGCTATCAAGGTGATCGCTTCGAACTCCTCTTTGTTGTAAGCACGACCCTTGGTGCGAAGAACTACCTCCCCCGACAAAGTTTCCAGAGTACCAGCCGGAACATCAATCGATGACTGCCGCAAGGCCTGCGCGACCTGATTAAAGCTAAGTCCGTATCGCTGAAGAGAATCCTCATCGACCTCGATAGAAATTTCATAGGGCCGAGTCCCCTGTAGCTGAGCATTAGTAATCTCCGGCAACTCCACAATATCATCCCTCACGTGCGCGCCCAATTCAGCCAGATCACGCTCGCTGAGATCCCCACTGATAACAACGCTGATGACCCACCGACTTCCCTCAGCACGACGAATCACCACATTTTCCGCATCTCCCGGTGGGAAATCCTCAAGCGCAGCAACCCTGGCTTCGAGAAGATCCTGCACCTCACGCAGGTCGTAGTC
>JAKMGR010000168.1 GCA_022424805.1 Verrucomicrobiales bacterium | reverse complement strand
AAACAAACCACCGTAAGCCAGATTCTGTTCGCCTCTCCGAAGAGAGCCGGACGATCATTTATCTAGACGGGAGCTTGCGCGCCCGCTCCCCGCCGAAGCGGAATGCGACTAGTACCCGGGATCATTCTTTGGCCGAAGCCGCAGAGCCGGACCGGCTGTCCGTTTTCCCTGTTCTGTCTTGCACCACAAGGGGTTTGTCCTGCCACTGCGGTCACCCGAAGTGCGGTGAGCTCTTACCTCGCCATTTCACCCTTACCCGTTCTTCGCGCTACGAGCCACGAAGAGCAGCCCCCTCCCATTTTGAAGAAGGCCTGTTATTCGTAGCCCGTAGGGCGAAGAACGGGCGGTATATTTTCTGCGACACTATCCGTCACCCTGCCATTACAACAAGGCGCCCCGGCTTTCACCGGGCATGCTGCCGTGTGGTGTCCGGACTTTCCTCTGAGACCCGAAGGCCCCAGCGATCATCTCCGGTTTGTTTCGTCAGGAACATAAACGGGATTCATTTCCGTGCGAGAGAAGATTGCCTCCTCAAATTTTTCATTCACCCAGCAACTCTGCGCCCTTGTTCCACGCGATCGTGATTCCGACGACAAAAAAGGCGAGCACGGAGAGCAGTAACAAAATATCCCAGAGCCTCCCGGGTTTCAGTGCCGGATCGATTGTTCGGTGACGAAACCACAGGGCAGCAACTCCGAGCATGGGGAGCAGGAGCGCCTGCATCAGCCCCGAGATAAGAATGAGCGTCACCGGCTTCGGGAACATCGCATAGATGACGAAGCAAAGAATAGGAAACGCGCCGCAGAAGAACCGCACGGACCGGGAACGGGCGGAATTATTTGCAAGCGGGCGAATCCGAAAGACATGAAGGGCGTCTGTCATGAGCCGCGCTTTCGTTGCGTTCGAAACGAAAAAGGTCGAAAACAAAACCGCGAATGCACCAACGAGCAGGATGATTTTTCCGGCGCTGCCGAAGACGGGACCGTAAATTTCAGCCAGAGTCCCGATCATTTCTGATCCTGCCGGGACGAGTCCCATCTGATGAAGAACAGCTGCTCCAAGCAGGTAAAAGGCAGCTGTGCCGAGCGTATAGACGATCATCGAGCCCCAGGCGTCCCACTGCAAAACTCGAATCCATCCTCGGGCACGGGCGGCCCAGGAATCGCCCTCTTCTTTCGGACCGATCCATTTCCCGTATCCCTTTTCCAAACACCAGTAGGGATATGCCACGAGTTCAGCGGCGCCAATCCCAATGATCCCGAACGCGGCGAGTGCGGTGAGAAGGGCGGCTGGCGAATCGCCTAACCCAAAGGAAAAACCTGCCCGAATATCCGCGGAAACGATTGCCCAATCCGGCTGGGTCTGGAGTGCAAACAGATTTCCCAGCGTGAGAAAAGTAAAAGACGCGACCAATGCCGTGCAGAAAATCTCGATAAACCGGAAACTGCCCCGCAGAAGCATCACAACGGTGACCAGGGTGATCATCCCCGCCCAAAACAACGCTGATTGTTCTCCGGCGACAGGGAGAAAAATTGCAACCGCCTGACCGACACCACCGACAATCCCTCCGAGCTGGCCAAGTCCGGTTAGAAAAGTGATCAGCCAAAACCAGGCGATAAATTTACCCACTCCCGGAATTCGATAAAGTGCGGTCACCGTCGTTTCACCGTGAGTGATGCAATGCCTGCAGATCTCAATTTGGGTGAAGACCTTAATGACGCAGCCAAGCAGAATCAGCCAGAGCAAAGAAAACCCCGCCTCCGCTCCCGTTCTCGTTGTCGCAACAAGCTCGCCCGATCCAACAATGGATGCAGCAAGGATGAGGCCCGGCCCGAGAGAGCTGACAACTTCCTTGGGCGAAGTGGGAGGATTCCGGATTTCGGACATGGGATGATTAAGAAAACAGGCACAACCCTACACAAATGACACGATTGGGAAAGAACATCTACACTCCTGCTCACTGCAGAATCGAAGATCCGAGTATGATTCGGGAAGAGAAGCGGATCCTGCAGTTTCTCAATGATTTGGCAACGCAAAACGGACCCACAGAGCCCCTCTGGCAGTTACCTGGCGACGACGAGCGATGCAAGCAACTTTTCTTCGCCATTGTCGTTTTTTCGATCGCTCCAGAAAAGGTAGACGCCTCCTTCAAGCTGAATCAAAACAAGAGCCGGGAAGACCGGGAAAGTGTCGCAAATCCCCTCATGGAAACAGGCTCCCCAGCGGACCACGCGGTCGCTGAAATGATCAGAGATAATCTCTGAGGTATGCTTGAAAGCTCCAGAGCCAACTGTGGTGAGGGTCGACGCAGGATTTTTCCACAAACCTGACGCGTCCGTCCTCGTAGTTTACGCAAATGGCCCATGCTCGGAGACCGAGACGCAGACTCGTCACATGCGAATCTTCAAGAGCGGGGCTGGTATTATACTCAGTAATCAGCTCAGGAAAGATATTCCGAACTTCTTCTTGAGCCATCCCCACTTTGACTGCATCCCACTCTTTCGGCAACAAGAGGGTCGTACCCACTGTGAGCAAAAAATACACCCCGACCGGAATCATGAGAGCTGCCGCTATCCACCAGGGTAGGAATTTTCCCATTCCTACCTCCGATCAGCAAAGGTCTTCGAAGCACAACTGCCCGTTTCAATTCGCCATTGGAGCAATACCTCGCGAAGCTCCGTTCGCACCTCAAAATGCTCAGGGTCGCTCCAAAGATTCACGACCTCACGCGAATCGTTTTCCAAATCGAAAAGCATGCCTTCACGACCACCTTCGGCATCGTCCGACCCGTAGATCTCAACGAGTTTCCAACGGTCCGAACGAACCATGATCTGGTAGTCGGCGGTGGTGAAATTTCCATCTCGCGGATGCTCAGCAAAAACGTAGTCGCGACCTTTCCATTCCTCCTTCTCCTCCAATGCGGGAACCAAGGACTCAGCAGAAAAATGCTCAGGCACTTCACATCCGGCGAGTTCGAGAATGGTTGGGCCAATGTCGAAGAGGCTTACTTTTTCTTCGACCGCCCGCCCTTTTCCAAAGCGTCCATCCGACGCCCAAACAATCATCGGAACTCGCATGACCTGCTCGTACATCGTCCATTTCTGGGAATGCCCATGATCCGTTAAGCAGTCACCATGGTCGCTCGTGAAGATAAGGATCGAGTTTTCGAGATACCCGTTTTTCTCGAGCGCATCCATGATCTGCCCGACCTGCTCGTCAATCATGGAGACGTTCGCGCAGTAATGCTGCCGCTGGTTCAGCCGCTGCTCCTCCGTGGGGGAAAGCGGCAAGACAACCGAGTCATGATCCACTTCGCTGTTGTGAACCCGCATTCCCTGGTAGGCCTTCGGCTGTCCTGACAGATCGCCATCCTCCAGCGGATCGAGAGGAATCTCTCGATCGCGATACAGATCCAGAGCCTCCGGCGTGGGATCGTAGGGTGGATGAGGACCGGGGAAGCCAATTTGTAGGAAAAGCGGCTCGGTCGGTGGATAGGTATCCGTCCACCATTTGGCTAATCCTCCGACAAAGTTGTCCGACTGCATGTCGGCGTCGAGATCCCAGGTAAAACTGCCAATCGCTTCGTCATAATCATCTCGCTCGCGGTATAGTTCTCGCTGCTGTTTCACGAGGCTGCGCGCAGCGAGAGCTTTGTCCCATTCGTCAAAAAAATAACGTCCTTCTAGATAGCGATCTTTGTTTTCCACGACGTAGCGCTGATGAAATCCGCAGGGAGTCGTGAAAGGCCAGGTGTGCATCTTCCCCACGTTAATGCTGGTGTATCCGCTCTCACTGAGGTCCTCAACCCAGCTGCGTGTCCACTCATCCGCGTTTTTCAGGATTCCGGTCGTGTGCGGGTATTGCCCGGTGAAAAGACTCGCTCGCGATGGGGCACAACTCGGTGCCGTGATGTGGCATTGCGAAAAACTCACCCCCTCGTTGACGAGTCGATCCAGATTCGGCGTATCCATATGTGGAGATCCGAGCGCAGAAATCGTATCGAAACGCTGCTGATCCGTGATGATGAAAATGATGTTTGGGCGTGCGTTGGCCATAAAGTCACAGTATATACAGCACTTCATCCGCCAAACATGAATTGCTGCAAGCTTCTTCTTACTGTCGCCCCGGTTTTTATATCAGCCGCTTTGATCGCTCAAGATGGCGAACCGACCGCCATTCGCGTCACTCACGGACCGATTCTGGGGCGCCCTGCGACCGACTCCATGACGATCTGGGCGCGGACCAACAATGCGGGAAAGGTCACCATTTTCTACGGGAAAGACGAGGACAATCTCGACAAAGTGGCGGCACCTCTTGAGACATCTTTGGAAAATGATAACACCGGACTCGTCGCGATCGATGGCCTCGAATCCAACACTCGCTATTACTACCGAATCGAAGATCACCAGCTTTCAGGTTCTTTTGTGACAATGCCGGATCCGAAGAAGTTTAGAAATGCAGAAACGAATCCCAAAGGCCTCTTCAATTTCAGTTTCGAATTTGCCTGTGGTAACAACCAGCGAGGTGGAGGAGACAGTGCTGGTCCTCACCTCCCCGTCTATGATGTTCTCAACAGCGAATGGCGGGAAAAGGTGCACTTCGCGATCCTCAACGGCGACTGGCTCTACGAGGATCGGCGCGAGTATCTTGCTAAAGATTGGCTTCACCAGGTCGGACTCAATGGCATGGAAGGCGCCCCTCGCACCGTGCAAAAAGCACCCTCCATCACTGGAGTCTGGGAAAACTACAAGATCTATCTCGAACGCGGACGCAACCTCAGCGAGTGGCACCGACATATCCCTACCTTTTACACCGCCGATGATCACGAACTTCTCAACGACATCTACGGCACGGGCGAAACCGGCTATGTAAATCGCCGCGCCGTATTCCGAGACACTGCGACGAAAGCGTGGTTTGACTATCTCGCCTGGGCAAACCCCGTCGCCCACGACAAACCAGCCTGGTTCGGAACCGGGTCTTTCGAGGAAGGCAGCACCATCCTCACTGATCCCGAGGCCGACTTCACCAAGCTCTCGCTCGAGGACATGGCGAACTTGCACGTGCACTGGGGAACGGAAACCGCAGGCGTAAAAGACGCGGCGCTCGATTCCGAAACTGGCGATCCGAACTCCGCCGTCTACGAGATCCTTGAGGTGATCAGCCCGACTGAGGTTCGCATTTCTCCCGCCGCAAAAGCGACTGGTAAGCAGAGCTACTCCATCGGTCGGCGTTGCTACGGGAAATTTACGGTATCGAACTGCGACTTTTTCATTCTCGATACCCGCTCTCACCGCGATCTCCATGACGTCGACAACCCAACCAAACCAGGTGCTTCGATGCTGGGTAAACAGCAGTTCAACTGGCTCAAGGATGGCATTTCCAAGAGCGAGGCAGATTTCATTTTTGTAGTCAGCTCGGTTAACTTCATGGTTCCACATGTTGGCAGTGGCGGCGGAGCCGACAAGCAGCTCACCATCAAGAAGGATGATGCCTGGACGGTATTCCTCGAAGAGCGCGAGGAACTCATTGAGCATTGTGACAAACTCGACCAACCCGTGTTTGTCCTCACAGGTGACCTTCACAACTCCTTCGCGATTCGGATCACGGACAATGTTTTCGAGTTTGCTAGTGGACCTCACAACTCGATCAACCACGCTCCGATGAAGGATGAAGGCGGTCGCCCGATCAACGGGAAATTTAAATATGGCCCCCGCGAATGCGAGATCCGCTGGTCAAGCTACGCTATGGAAGACATCCCCCGCGCGAACCGAACTTTCCCCCACTTTTGCGTCGTTCGAATCAACAATGTCTTTAACAATCCCGTCGAGAGAGATGGCGAGCGCTGGTATGCCTTTCCTCACCCACAGGTTGTTTTCCAGTTTTACGATGCTCTGACAGGTGAATTTCGCTATTCCGAGACGATCGTAAAAGGTCTTCCCTGAGTTTTTACCGCTTGCTGTTTTCTACTCGATTTCATTTCCTGTACCCGTGAAAGGTAAATTCCAACGTTCCAACACCAGCGAGTCCTTTGAGCTCGGAAATGTGACTATGATAGGTCGCAGTTCCGAATGTCAGGTCCACGTCGCAGACCCGCGTGTCTCGAAGTGTCATGCCATGGTCAGAAAGCAGGAAGGAGGGTTCTATCTATTTGACCTGGGAAGTTTCAACGGCAGCTATCTCAATGGCGGGCGTGTCACAACAGCACGCAAGCTGAAGACAGGAGATGTCGTTAGCCTGGCCGATCACGAATTTCAATTTGAGCAGGTCGGAGAAGAAGGCGACGCCGTCGCACTTGAAACAATGGGCGGGTCGACGACCGCGCTGATTCGATCCACTGCCGTCATCATTCTTGTCAGTGATATTATTGGATTCACTGCTCTTTCAGAAAAAATCGAAGCAGACAGCCTCGCCCAAATCATGGGGAGCTGGTATTCCAATTGCGAACAGATTCTCGCGAATGAGGGTGGGAC
>JAKMGR010000141.1 GCA_022424805.1 Verrucomicrobiales bacterium | reverse complement strand
TTTTCTCACTCCAGGCCCAGGAGGATCTGGCCGAGCGGATGGAAAATGCGATGAAATTACTGGGGCAATCCGGTCAGGCAGAACCGCGGGCCATTGCGATGATGCTGACCTCCGCAGCTGAAGGCTACATACAGAAAGGCGACTGCCCTGAGAGCGGCAATTCTCGAGACTAAGAAGAAATTCCCCAATCCGCAGCTTTGGGCGCCGTTTGTGCTGTATGGCCTGGCGCAGTGAAGGCGCTCTGAGGAGCAAACGTTCAACATTGAACGTTCAATTGCCTGGCACCACGCCCTTTTCCAAGAACCAAGCCACCGCGCGGAAATACCATGACCGCGGCGGGGTTTAGTTTTCTTACGCCTGCTGACCGCCCAGCGCATCCACTTTGGACTGCTCGGTGTCGAGAACTTCGCGACGGAGGTTGGTTCCTGATTTGCGGGCCCACCAGAGAACGATCGGTGATGCGATGAAGATCGAGGAATAGGTTCCAATGATCACTCCGATGATGAGCGTCTCGGCAAAATTCCGAAGACCGGGGCCGCCGAAGATGTAGAGCACTGTCACGGTGATCAAGGTGGTTGCCGAGGTGAGCAAGGTTCGCGCGAGCGTCTTGTTCAGCGAGTAGTTCATGATGTCTTTCACATCACCACGCTTCGTGGCAAGGCCTTCTCGAACCCGGTCAAAGACCACAATGGTATCGTTGATCGAGTAACCGGCAATAGTCAGAAACGCACCGACAGTGATGAGGGTAACCTCCTGACCGAGAAGTGTTGTGATCCCTGCCACGACAATGAGGTCGTGGAAAAGGGCTCCGATCGCTCCCAGAGCAAAAGCGAACTCGAATCGCAAGGTGACGTAGATCAAAATCGCACCAATACCGATGAGGAGAGCGAGACCAGAGGAAATCAGCATGGATTTTCCGACGGCAGATCCGACAGAGCTGACGGTGGTGTCTTTCAGAGTGACCTTGTGATCTTTTTCGATCTCTGCTTCCACTTTCGCTGCCGTATTATCGGGTGAGCGAATGAGGAAGAATTCCCCAGGGGATCCGACAGGTTTTTGCACCTGGACGAGAGGAACACCCCCGAGATCGAGGTCGGAGAGCGACTCTTCGATCGACTTCTTGGTAAGGCCTTCAGCAGATTGAATGGTGAGAGAATCTCCGCCTTTGAGTTCGACGCCACGTGGGTCGAGGGATGGGACGATTATGAGAGAAATTACGAGGACGATGACGGACCCAATCAGGCAAACCTTGCGCTTGCCGAGGAAGTCGATCGTCTGCTCGGGCACGAAGTTCATGAAGCTGAGCTTTTTGACGAAACCTGTCTCCGTTCCCCAGTTAAAGCACACACGAGTAACGATGAGTGAAGAAAACAGGGTCGCGAAAATACCGATGATGAGGGTGATCGCAAAGCCCTTCACGGTTCCTGCGGCGACAGAGTAGAGAATGATCGCCGTAATCAGTGTAGTAATGTTCGCATCGATAATCGCGGAAAAGGCTTTCTCATAGGCGGTGTCGATTGCGGACTTCAGCGATTTACCTGCGGCAAGTTCCTCTCGCAATCGCTCGTAGATGAGCACGTTTGCATCGATTGCGACACCAATGGTCAGGATGATTCCCGCGATACCTGGAAGGGTCAGAGTGAACTGGAACAGCGACATCGTTCCGAAGATGATCGCGATGCTGATGCACAATCCGATGATGGCGAGAATGCCGGCGAAGCGGTAGTAGAGAAGAATGAAGAGCAGCGTCAGGGCAAGGCCACAAACACCTGCAACGATTCCCTGCTTGATCGTAGCAGCACCCATGGTTGGGGTGATGAAGTTCGAGTATTCGATCTCGATGGGGTTTTTGAGTGGGTTCTCAAGTGCAGAAGCAAGTTGGTTCGCCTCTTCCTGACTGAAGTCGCCAGTGATGGAGCATCCTGTCGAGAATGGCTCTCGAATCACAGGAGAAGAAAGGATCTCGTTGTCCATGATAATGGCGAGTGGTTGCCCCTGATTTTCGATCGTGAGAGGGCCCATGATGTTCGATCCTTCTCCGGTGAAGTCGACGCTGATGGAGTGTCCGTCCTGACCATAGAAATATCCGGCCTTGTTGACGTTCTCACCTTCCATGTCGCGCTTGATCTTCACGAGGCCATAGCGGGTAGGGAGTTCGGTTCCGTCGTCGGCAAAATCCGGTTTGTAAGGGAGCGCTTCAAAGCCGGGCACAACTTCGCCGCCACCAGCAACACGCTGCGCCATGAACTGGCTCTGTGGGTGGAGAATGGAAAACTCCAGTCGGGCGACTTTGGCCAACTGAATTTCGATTTCTTTCAAAACGTCCTCACCAACTCCAGGCATCTGGAGGAAAATTCCGTCGCTGCCCTCAGGCGCGAGGAGAACCTCGCCGGTTCCGAGATCATTGAGTCGTTTTTCGAGAACACCGATGGCCTGCTGCTGCATGCTTTCGCTGACTTCCTGTCCTTCATTCGGGACAATTCGGATTTTCATCGAAACGCCACCTTGAAGCTCGATTCCCTGCTTCATCGGCATTGCGGATGCCAGCCATACGCAAAGCGCGGTCACGGCGACGGCAAGAAAACTTCCCACGATGCGCTTCCGCTTCGCAGTTTCAGTAGCGAAGTAGTAAATGAAGAGCGCGATCAGTCCGAGGCCAAGTAGAAATACCATCTGCGAACTGATACCAATGTTGGCGGCATCGTTTGCGACGTCGGCAGCTTTCTGGGCTACTTCTGCCGCGGCGGAGGTAGCTTCGCCAGTTGTATCAGCAGCTTTCTCCGAAGATTTCTCAACAGCTTCGAGCAGACTGGTCACTTCTTTGATCGTTTCCGCATCAGGCTGTGCCGTTGCGGATGCAGCGTCCTGGATCACAGGTGCTCCTTCGGCTTTAGCAGCTCCCTGCTTCACTACGCCCGATGCAGAGTCGGATGCGGTAGCCTCTACCGGGGCTTCAGTTTGGGAAGCTTCGCTCGAAGCGGAACCTTTCGCGTTGTCGGACTTATCGTCTTGCATGAGAAAATGGGAATGGGAAAAAACCTCAGGAGTGCCCAACAGAGTTAGGTGAGGGATTTAAGAGGGTTTGGTCAGTGAGCAAACAGGGTTAGGTCTTTGCTGAAACGGAGAAATGGGAAAGGAGCTTAGCTCTCCTCTGATTCGTCGTTTTCCGAAGATTCTTCTTCAGTGTCGTTGTCGTGACTGCCTCCCTTGTGGTCGATCGAGGCGATGGCACTGCGGTCAAATTTGATGCTGAGTCCGTCGGCGACTTTCACCGATACGGTGCGGTCGGTATGGCCGGTGACGAGTCCGTGAATGCCTCCGATGGAAACGACTTTGTCGCCTTTTCCAATGTTCTTACGCATTTCTTCCTGCTTTTTTTGCTGTTTCCGCTGAGGGCGGATCAGGATGAAGTAGAACATCACCATGATCAGAATCATGGGAACAAACATACCGATGCCGCCACCACCACCTGCGGGTGCCGCGACTTCTGCTAGAATGGGAAGAATTGTCATGAAATAGAAGTTTTCGAACTGGTTGAGACACAAAACGACGCCTGTTGTTCAGGGGGCGATTTTTTCGCCACGATATCGGCGGATAAAATCGGCCTTAAAAACGGCAAACGAGTCGGCGTCTATAGCACGACGGGCCTCTTTCATCAAGTGGAGATAAAAGGTCACGTTGTGCAAAGTGAGAAGCCGCAAACCGAGGATCTCATCATTTTTGATGAGGTGTCGGATGTAGCCGAGCGAGAATCCTTCACAGAGAGGGTGCGTTTTGCCCGGTTCTGCGAGCGGAAGCTGCGATTTTTCCCACTGCGCGTTTTTCAAATTAATGGTGCCGTCGAGCGTATAGGCGGTGGCATTTCGTGCGATTCGGGTG
>JAKMGR010000134.1 GCA_022424805.1 Verrucomicrobiales bacterium | reverse complement strand
CTATGCACGTCCCCAGACTCGATAATGATCGGCTGCCGATAAAAACGGTTTTCTGACCAGAGGCTGAGATGGCGATACAGCGTTTGCCTGCTGAGTGGATTCATTGACTCTACAATATCGATTGCGGGAAACAGACGATAAGGAGGTTCGAGAATGAAGACGTCTGAGTCGTTGTAGATCCGTTTCCGTTGTCTTTCATCAATCAATGCAGTCGTAAGAATGGCATCGATTTCATCGAGTGTTTTTCCAGGAAAATGCCAGATTGTTCGATCTGATGGCGCGCTGATGAGGTCGGCAATGTGATCGGGTGCTTCGAGGTATATGGAATAGTATTCCAGTTGACCCCAAGGCCCTGGATTACACGGAATTGGGTTGGTTGCGACGTAGCTGTGTGATCGCGTCGAGTCTTCCAGTGCCGGTAGAAAGGTTGCTCCCAACAAGGGGAAGCAAGACAAGCAAAGCAGTAACACTTTCATTGCGAATACGAGGTCTTGAGCCTGTGAAAAGACACCTTGATCTTATTGGTGTTGAAGTAGGAATTTACGACGTCTGATAATTTTGAAATGATCCAGGCTCTGCCCATGCTTTTTCCGTTTTTCGTGAAAATCAGATCATCGGCGATATAGTTGCATGCGTGAATCCAGTCGCCTGTTTCAGCGTCTTTGATCAGAATCAAATCTCCGAATTGCATGGGTGGTGGTGCCGGTTCATATCGTTCCTGAAAGACATGGTTGGTAAAATCGAGATAGCGATCAGGTGGGGAGTCGCTGAAAAAACTAAATGCGCTCCAGAAACAATCCGGGGCATCACCACCGATCCCGTATCCCCACGGTGTCGGATACGTGTGAACCAGCTTGCGGGGAGTTGGAGGAAGCAAATGCGCGATGTCGAGTCGGTCCACTCCCTTGGTGGCAATCACGGAGCGCAGGATTGGGAGAACTTCTCGATTTCGCCCGCCCGCACCCCAGAATCCTTCGAGCTCAGCGAGGTTGCTATCTTGACCCAGAATCAATCGAGCAGAGATGTCGGGCTCGCGCCCGAGTGCTTTTAGAATCCGTATTTTCTCATCGTAGGAGTTGGCCCGGGAGAACAGAAAGCGAATGTCCGAAAACCGTCGAGCTTTTCCCTTAAAATAGGTGAGCTGCTCGATTAACTCTACGGTTTTATCGGGGAGTCCTGTGGGAGTTTTCACTACATCCCGAATTCCTCCTGGTGTGAGAGCGAAGGCCTGAAAATATGGGTTTTCTGCGAGGTGCGGACGTAGTTTGGGGTAGAGGCGAGATCGCTGTTCCGGCGTCATCGTCAAGATGACTTCCTCACTGGGGCGGATTTCAAACCATCCCGTGTCGGGGTTTACGGTTACGTTTTCTTCCCGGGTTAATTCTCTGATGGTTACCGAATCGAATTCGGCTTCTTCCAAAATCCGCTGCACGCCGTCAATGGATTCGGCAAGAATATTCCAGACAGTTTCTGCATTGGGATCCTTCAGGTCCTCGGAGCGCTCAATGTAGGGGGTCGGCGGTTCCAGAATCAGTCGTGAATACTCGATTATCCCCCATGGACCTGGTTGTGTTTTTCGGACCTGAAACGTTGCAATATCGCGATCCGCCAAAGCTGGAACTTCCGAGTCCTTAGCCCAACCCGGAGGAAGACACACGACAACGAAAAAATAAAAAGCAGTAACCCATTTCATACAAGAGGATCGAAAATTGATATTGTTACCGATGCAAACCCCGGCACTGGATAAAAGTTACGCGGGGATTAGGAAATGTTAGTGCGGGGATTAGGAAATGTTAGTGCGGGGGACAATGCCGGAGAATCTGAAATAAGAAATCAGAGATTTGGTACGGCAACGCGTATCGAAATGGAGTTCTCGGTTCCTAGATTACTTTTCTAGGGTCGATTTATGAAAGCTTATCGAATTGCTGATTTTCCCCTGATTCTCTTGGTGTTACTGACCTTCTCAAATGCCGTTTCCAGTTTCGCCCAGGTAACAATCTCGGAAAAAGAAGGTCGCATTCGGATCGAGATCGATGGCGAGCTTTTCACCGAGTGGGATCACAAGACGTGGAAGGCTCCGTATCTGTATCCGGTGATTGGTCCGAACGGCGTCGGGGTCACCCGCAACTACCCTATGAAAGAAGGTGTCGAGGGTGAGCAGCATGATCATCCACACCACCGCTCGATTCGTTTTTCTCATCGCAACGTAAATGGATTGAGTTTCTGGGCACCGGATCATCAGAAAGGTGACAAAACCGCTTCGATTGAGTTGG
>JAKMGR010000114.1 GCA_022424805.1 Verrucomicrobiales bacterium | reverse complement strand
TGGAAAACGGAACGGTTTGGCCATCTAACAGGAAGTAAGCGAGGATGAATGCCAGGAGGGTTCCAGTGAGGGTCGCCAGCAGGGACTCTTGAATCAATGACGCGAAGAGGGCGACTCGAGTGTAGCCGATGGATTGCAAAGTGGCCATTTCCTTGATACGCGCAGCGAAGGCGGCGTAGAGGGTATTGAGGCCTCCAAACACGGCACCGGCAGCAACGAGAGCGGCGGTGACCCAGGTCATGATTTTGATTGGCTTATAGAAGACGCTCAATTTGTCGTAGTAGTGATCTTCACGAATGGCTGAAAGTTCGAGATCGTTTCGCTGAAAGGTAAAAAGCTCAACATCATCGATGCTCCCGCTTCCATCTTCAGCGAGACGGATCGTGATGGATGAAAGGCTGCCCCGTTGAGTAAGTGAGGCTAGGTCATTTCGATCAAACCAAATTTCAGATTCGAGAACGGTGCCAGGTGCAGCAAAGCGTCCTGATATTTTCACCTCGGTATCTCCGAACTTGAGTGATTTTCCGACAGCAAGATCATCCTTATCGACACCGATTTTTCGATGTGCGAGATGACCGACCATCGCTTCACCGGGACCGGGGAAGTGACCTTCCAATAAGCTGACGGTGGTATGGACAAGAAGGGACTTTTCCAGAACTCCCCGCAGGAGCGCTTGTTCTTGGACTCCCGATGCGGTTGTGATGGGAGCTTGATAGGCGATCTCGCCAGAGACGGCGAGGACTCCAAGCTTGGACTCGATTCCGGAAATGGATGTGGCTGCGGCGGATTCGGCGCTGATTTCGACTTCCGAGCGTTCGATGGATTCTTCCGACCCTTTGCCAACAAGGATGACGTTTTGAGGGGAGCCGGAAGCTGAGAGCACGGTGTCCATGCCTTGATTGAGCGCGACGGCGGCAATGAGTAAGAGCACGACGACTGCCGAGCCGCCGACTGTTTGTGCGAGGCGGGAAGGGTCCCGGAAGAGATTCCGCAGAGCGTAAGTAAATGGTAACATTTGAGTTTTCCTATTAGGCGTTAAGAGATTCGACGAGAGGACGGGAGGTCGCTTTCCACGCAGGGTAGAGCGAGGCGAGTAGGCCGAGAGCCATCGCTACGCCGAGGCCGCTAATGGTGACTGAGGCGGATGGAGTGAGGGCAAGGGTGAGTCCTTCGTTTCCGAGGGTGAATGCTTTGAATTTGAAAAAGCCCATGGCCCCAATTACTCCAGCAAGTCCCCCGATGAGACCCAGGAGAACACCTTCGATGACCACGATGACGCCGATGGCGATACGAGAGAATCCAAGTGTTTGAAGAATAGCTGTTTCCTTCACTCGACCGCGCACGATAAGAAGAACGGCATTGGCAACGAGGCCAAGGACCGCGAATACAGCCCCAAGACCGAGCCAGCGGGTGAAGCCGATGAGTTCGATCATCTGCTTTGCCGTCTCGGCAAAAAAGGCTTTCTCCGGGCGGGTGTTTGTCGGCTGCTGATCTGCTTGGAAGGTCTCGTCGATTTTGTCTGAGACCGCTTGAAGCTGATCGGAAGAGTCCACTTTGACATTGAACTGCGTCACGATCCCAAGTCCGATGCGAGAGGCCTGTTGAAGGAAGGGGAGGTGGACGTAGGCGACATTTTCATCTTGAGGCGTGTCCGAGGTGATAATTCCTGCGACCGTAACGTTGACGCCTACAGCTTCAAACTTGTCCCCGGGAGTCAGTCCTCGTCTCTCGGCAAGGTGTTGACCGACGAGGGCTCCATCGGTGCGATTAAGAAAATCATCAAAAGAGCCATCAATGACGGTGATGCCGGGATTGTATTGCTTTAGTGTCTCTGGCGGCACTCCCCTGAAGGTGATAACATCGAGCGAGGCTCCACAGTTGTTTACCGCGATCTGAATTGGGATAACTTCTTTAACACCAGGAATACGCTTGATTGTAGATAGGTAGTGTTCCGGCAAGCGCGACGTCGAAGGACAGAAGCGGTTTTCACGATAGACGACCAAGGTAGTGTCATCGGCACTGCTTTGGGTGGCTACGGAAAGCGAGTGCTGCATGGTTTGGACGGAGGCATATAGGAACATTCCTGCAGCGACCCCAGCAATGGTCAGGAGTGATCTCAATCGATTTCGAGTGAGATTTTTCATGGCTAAAATTAGTAGTTTCATGAGTGTGCCTTATGCGTGGGTTAAAAGGTGACCTTCTTCGATGAACTGGCCTTTTTCCAACTGGAGTGCCCGATGGGCAGACGCGGATGCTTTGGGGTCGTGCGTGACCATCACGATTGTTTTTTCATGTTTTGTCGCCAGGGTATCGAGGAGGTTGAGGATAGAATCGGCAGACTCCCGATCGAGATCCCCCGTGGGTTCGTCGGCTACTAGCAGCTCTGGATCATGAACAATGGCGCGGGCAATGGCGACGCGTTGTTCTTGTCCCCCTGAGAGTTCGGAGGGCCGGTGATCAGCCCTGTCACCGAGGCCGACGAGATCGAGTGCAGAGAGGATTTTTTTCTTCCGTTCGCTCTTGCCGAGATTGCCTAGCAAGAGAGGTAGCTCGACATTTTCGTATGCCGAAAGAATCGGGACGAGATGGTAGAGTTGGAAAATATAGCCAACGTGCTCTGCACGCCAACGGGTGAGTTGTGCGCGAGAGAGTTTGGCGATGTCGTTGCCATCGATTAGAATTTCACCCGAAGTGGGAGTGTCAATTCCGGCGATGAGATTCAGGAGGGTAGTTTTTCCTGAACCGGAAGGCCCCATAAGGGAGAGGAATTCGCCGCGAGGAACATCGAGCGAAAGGTTCTCAAGAGGTGTGATGGTGGTCGTTCCCTTGGTGAAGGATTTGGTGACGGATTTGATGGAAATAAGAGGATTCATGATTTTTTAGTGAGTGTTGGATGTTGTGATCCGGGTGCCGTCTTCGAGATCGGCGTGAGGAGGAAGGATAACTGATTCGCCGGAGCGTAGGCCTTCGATGACAAGGCGATGGCCATCCCTTGTTTCGGTGCCGAGTGTAACCGTTCGGCTTTCGGCGGTGTTGTCAGGTGAGACCACCCAGACTTTGCTATCGCTGACGAGTGCATTTTCAGGGACGTAAATGGACAGCCGACCTGACGAAGTTAGGCCAGCACTATTTTCGCTATTCGTCCGATTGCTCAGAGCAAAGAATTTTGCTCGAACCAACATGTCCGGGCGCAAGCGGAAATCGGGACTCTTGATGGAGACCTTGGCTTGAAGAGTATTTCGCTGAAGATCAGCTTGTCCGCTGATTCGAGTGACAGTTCCTTCAAAAGTTCGGTCGGGCAGAAGCTCCGAGATGAGTTCCACAGATTGCCCGGCAGATAGAGCAGCAGCTTCATTCAAGGGGACATCGATTCTAGCTTGGAGTTGATTTGGATCGTAAAGTTCTACGATCACGGCAGAAAGAGGATCGTCCATATTGAGCATACGCTTCTTTCCCGGAGCCGCATGAAGTTGCAGAACAATGCCGTCCATTGGAGCCTTAATTCGAGTCCGGTCGAGGTTAAGTTGGGCTCGCTCTTGGGCGGTTGAAAGCTCGCTTAGAGCCGCTCTCATCGTGTCTCTCTCGGCCTCTATTTGAGTTCGTTGCGCTTTTAGTCGTGGTAACTCTGCCCGGGCTTTGGCAAGCATCGCAATCTGTCTTTCGGTGGCAAGACGTGCCTGGACCAGTTGTTGTTTGGATACGGAGCCTTCGCTGAGCTGACTGATTCTTGAGTAGTTGTCTTGCGCTTCTTCCAGCACCGTTTCGAGGCTTTCGACTTTGAGGTGCGCTGCAGATATCTCAGCTGCGACAATCTCCAGACCAGCACAGTGGGCGACAATACGCTTTTCCATGCTTTGCTGCTT
>JAKMGR010000046.1 GCA_022424805.1 Verrucomicrobiales bacterium | reverse complement strand
GTATTGGAGTCCTGTCGACGCGATTGCTGCGGATGAGAGTCGCTATGGGGTCATCGGCCTGGCTGGAAACGTCAGTGAGTGGACTTCGACCTGGGATGCTCACCCAGATTCACCCGACAAGCGGGTACCTCTCAAGCGAGGTGCATCCTTCGCGACTAAATCGGGCTTTGATCTGAAATCTCGTCGGGCTGCTGACACGGCAGGGGAAAGGAATTTCTGGACCGGTTTTCGAATCGCATCGGATACCGAAAACCCGAAGAAAATGGTCGGAGTAAAGCCGAAAGCGGAAGGAGAAGCAAAGGCAGAAGATTATGGTAAGGCGGAAGAAGGAGCTGCCCCAGCGGATGCTGCCCCAGCGGAGGCTGACGCACCTGCGGAGGCTGACGCACCTGCGGACGCTGACGCACCTGCAGAGGCTGCAGCGGATGGTTGAAATGTCAGCTGATTCGCCCGCGTCAAAGAGCGATGAATCTACGCCCACACCGGATGCTGATCAGAATTCTCGAAGATGGAAGGCAAGTTGCCACATACGGGGTCGTTCCTTCCGAGGAAATGACCTAGGCATTTATCACCAAGTATCTCGTGCCTGTCGATGCATTGCTGATTGAAGTGAGAAATCCACCGCCACGGAAATCGTGAGTCACTCGTGTATCCCACGAGCTACCGCATACACTTCGCCTTGATCCTCTGTAAACGAGACAATCATAGGGCGGCAGCAGATTTCGCAGTCGTAATCAACCTCGCAGGGAGTTTCTCCGGGCGCCGGCAACGGGACGGAG
Source organism: Verrucomicrobiales bacterium (assembly GCA_022424805.1). Taxonomy (GTDB): domain Bacteria; phylum Verrucomicrobiota; class Verrucomicrobiia; order Verrucomicrobiales; family DEV007; genus Arctic95D-9. Next base: position 2,315 of record JAKMGR010000046.1, on the reverse strand, counting down.
AATGCTTCAAAGCAGGTCGGGCAGGTGACTTCGTCGATGTCCATGGAGGTTGATACGTGGCAAGCGGTGAGCGGAGACTGAGAAAGGTCCCATTTACCGCAGAAATCTCCCTTTTTCCCCCGCTAAAACCAGCGGGAAAATCGCTTGTGTAAGTGCTTTTTCCCCTTAGATTTGCGCCCCTCCACCCGTCGCTGGTGCTTCGATGACGGGATGGATTTCTTTTCGAAGCGATACCGGAAGGCAGAAAAACCAACCAACCAACCCTAACCTACAGATATGGCAGCGACCATTACACCCAAAAATCCAGAGCTTTTTGCTCTGATCGAAAACCAATTCCACTCCCACCGCGAAAACTCAATCGTGCGGGGAAATATCATCGAAATCCGCCCGCAAGTTGTGGTGGTGGATATCAATGCAAAGTCCGAGGGAATCATCCCGATTTCCGAATTTGAGGACGAAGAATTTGCAGTAGGAGACGAGATCGAAGTTCTTCTCGAAAAACTGGAGAACGACGAAGGTATGGTCGTTCTTTCCAAAGAGAAAGCGGCTCACAAGCAGAACTGGGACAAGATCGTCAAAGTCTACGAAGACGGTGGTCTCGTGAAGGGCAAGGTCAAGTCGGTCGTCAAAGGCGGACTTATGGTCAATGTCGGTGTCGAAGCTTTCCTTCCCGGATCACAGATCGACATCATTCCTCCCAAGGATCTTAACGAGTATGTAGGCAACGTCTACGAGTTCAAGATCGTCAAAGTAAACGACATCCGTAAGAACATCGTTCTAAGTCGTCGCGAAGTGATCGAAGCAGAGCGCGCCGAGCAACGTGCTGAGTTCCTTGAGTCAGTCAAGATCGGCGATCAGGTCGAGGGGCTCGTCAAAAACATCACCGACTTCGGAGCGTTCATTGACCTTCAGGGTATGGACGGACTTCTTCACATCACCGACATGAGCTGGGGCCGCATCAACCACCCCAGCGAAATGCTCGCGATCGGACAGCCACTTGAGGTCATTATCCTCGACGTCGACAAAGAGAAAGAGCGCGTTTCGCTCGGCCTCAAGCAGCTTCAGGACAACCCATGGGAGAACATCGACTCGAAGTTCCCTATCGGCAGCGAAGTTGGTGGAAAGATTACCAAGCTCGTTCCTTACGGCGCATTCGTCGAATTGGAGCGCGGAGTCGAAGGACTTATTCACGTTTCCGAGCTTTCCTGGACCAAGCGCATCACGCGTCCAAGCGACGTTCTCGAACTCGATCAGGAGGTCAAGGCAGTCGTTCTCCAGATCAACAAGGAAGAGCAGAAGATATCTCTCGGAGTTCGCCAACTCGAGCCGAACCCATGGGACGAAGTCGAAAGCCGCTACCCTATCGGTGGCACAATCAAAGGCGAGATCCGCAACCTCACTCCTTACGGTGCTTTCGTAGAACTCGAAGATGGAATCGACGGTATGATCCACGTATCCGACCTCAGTTGGACGCGGAAAATCAATCATCCATCGGAGATTCTCAAGAAGGGCGAAGAAATCGAAGCCGCCGTGCTCGAAATCGACAAGACGAACCAGCGCATCAGCCTGGGCGTCAAGCAGCTTGAGAATGATCCATGGAGCGAAATCGATACCCGCTTCAAGGTCGGCGATCTCGTCAAAGGAACGGTTGCGAAAATCGCGAGTTTTGGTGCCTTTGTTCAGCTAGAAGACGATATCGACGGATTGGTTCACATTTCGCAACTCAGCGAAGATCACGTGGCCAAGGTTAAGGATGTCATCAAGGTTGGCGACGATGTCGAGGCCCGCGTCATCAAGGTCGACAAGGTCGAGCGTCGCATCGGTCTTTCAATCAAAGCAGCCGAATACTCCGAGGAGCAACTCAAGAAAGAGACTGCCGCATTCGACGCGCTTCGTCCAAGTTCCGACCTCGTCGGACTGGAGCAGGCCTTCGATCTTGCTACCGAAGAGTGGCGTCCCGGAGGGGAAGACGAAGCTGCCGAAGAGGCGACGGAAGAGTAATTTTCCCGACCTCAATCAATCGTCCGGCGAGTCCGCTGGGCGAACGATTTTCAAAGAAGAGCGAGGCGCAAGCCTCGCTCTTTTTTGTCTCAAGGTTGGTGAGAAATGGAGGCCGAACCGACTCGGTGTGGATAGCTGGGAATAGAGTGGCTGCTACGGCTAGAGGTCGATCTGTTTCCTCTTCTGTTCCTGTGAGGCAGATTTTCCCGAAAATCGGGCAAAATAGAGTCACAAAACCTCACTTTACGAAAACTATAAATGAACGGAAGTTGTTCCGTGTCGGACTCATTGTCGACTTTTGGCAAGTTCTAGTT
>JAKMGR010000044.1 GCA_022424805.1 Verrucomicrobiales bacterium | reverse complement strand
GGCAGGAGCTCGAGATTGAAGGGGGAGCGATCCCGTTTCAGCAGGATCTGGAATCCTCGGTTTTCGTGACTGGTGGCATCAAAGTTCGGTTTTGATTGGATTCCTTTCTCCGCCTCGATAGTGAGGTATGGCTGAAACACAATAAAAGTCGTCCAGCGGGACCAAGACGGGTTTCGCTGGGTAGTGCACGATGGGAGCCATGAGCAATTCCATCGAAAAGCCACGTGTCGCGATTATTGGTCTCGGCTTCGGAGCCGAGTTTATTCCCATTTACCAGAGGCACCCCGATGCCGACATCGTCGCGATCTGCCAACGGAATCCCGAGTCCCTGAAAGAAATCGGCGACAAGTTCTGTATTAAAAAGCAGTTCACGGATTACGATGAACTTCTCGCTGATCCTGATATCGATGCCGTCCACATCAACACACCGATTCCGGATCATGCAGAGCACACACTGAAGGCAATGAAGGCAGGCAAGCATGTGGCTTGCACTGTGCCGATGGCAACGAGCGAGGAAGATTGCAAGGCGATCGTCGAGCTCAGTGTTGAGACGGGTCTTCACTACATGATGATGGAAACTGTCGTCTACGCCCGCGAGTTTCTCTACATGAAGGAGCTATATGACACGGGAGAACTGGGCAAGCTACAGTTCCTCAAAGCGAGTCACCAGCAGGACATGGATGGTTGGCCTGGCTACTGGCCAGGCCTTCCTCCAATGCACTACGCCACTCATTGTGTTGGCCCTGTGTTAGGATTGGCGAGAAACGAAGCGGAGTATGTGAGTTGTTTTCCGAGCGGCACGATTCGCGAGGAGATGCATGATTGCTACAACTCGCCATTCGCTGTCGAGACCACTCACATCAAGTTTGCGAACAGCGATCTCAGCGCGCAGGTCTATCGTTCTCTCTTCGACGTCGCTCGGCAGTATCGCGAAAGCATTGAGGTCTACGGATCGAAAAAGTCAGTTGAGTGGCCATTAATTGAGCACGAGCCTCTCGTCGTTCATACGGCGAAAAAGCCAGAGCCGGAAATCCCGGAAGAAGTGAAGTCTCCCGACTACGGGCATTTGCTTCCCGAGGAAATCGCACCGTTCACCCAGGGTGGCGTCTATGGTGGTGAGGATGGGGAAGAGCATCTCAGCTTTACGCAAGGAGCCGGGCATGGTGGATCGCATCCTCATCTGGTTCACCAGTTCGTCGAGCTGTTGCGTGGGAGTGGCGAGGGATATCCCAACGCAATCCAGTCAGCGAATATTACCCTGACAGGCATTCTTTCTCACGAAAGCGCTCTTGAAGGTGGTGCGATCAAGCGCCTGCCGGAGTGGAGTATTTCTTCCTAGTTCTGCACTTCGACTCAACCTTGTTCACTGATGAACCTGACAGGGGTTGGTCTTCGATTTAACTCTGCTCATTTCAAATGAAAACCCTCCTCCTCCTCCTCCTTGGTGCCTTAGTGCCATTGTGTGAGGCGAATGATAAAGACGGTCCCATTCGGGTGCTCTTTCTTGGGCATGCAGGGGGCGGACCAGGGCAGGCCTCGCATCAACCGGGGGCGATGTATCCACACCTCGCCGAGGGGTTGGGACGGGATGCGATATACTTCGATTATGTGGACACGCCGATGGCTGGTTTCGGGGATCGGGAGAAACTCTTTCGCTACGATGCGGTATTGATCTATGCGAACCACCAGATCCTGGATCGAGCACTCTGGAAAAACCTCAAGGAATTCGTTGAGCAGGGAGGCGGATTCGTCCCAGTGCATTGTGCCAGCTGGTGTTTTCAGAACATTCTCGAATACGACCAGCTCGTGGGTGGGCGGTTTCGAACGCACAAGACTGGAGTATTCTCTCCGAAGACAGTGGCTCCGGATCATCCAGCAATTTCCGGCGTGCCGAAATTGGAGGCGTGGGACGAGACATACTATCACAACAACCACAACGACACGGATCGCACCGTTCTCCAGGTCCGCGAGGGTCCGGAAGGAGATTCCCAGCCCGGGCCTGAGCCCTGGACCTGGGTGCGAACGCAGGGAGAAGGTCGCGTTTTCTACACAGCGAGCGGGCACGATGAGAGAGTTTGGGGAAAGTCTGAGTTTCACGATCTTATCAAGTGTGGAATCCTGTGGGCGATCGGGAACGATCGAAAAGCCAGCTACGAAGCGTTTCTTTCTGATCGCACTCCGCTTCGCTACGAACCGCGAGACAATATCGCGAATTACGAGAAACGTCCGATGCCGCTGGAGTATCAGTTCCCTCTCTCGGCTGAAGACAGTCTCGACTACCTCCAAGCGCCGATTGATTGGCGGGTGGAATTGTTCGCGGCTGAGCCCGAAATCGTGAATCCGATTTTCCTTTCATGGGATGAGCGTGGTCGACTCTGGGTCGGTGAAACTGTCGATTATCCCAATGAAGTTCGACCAGATGGTGGAAACGATACCATCAAGATTCTGGAAGACACCGATGGTAACGGGCGGGCTGACAAGGTGACCGTATTTGCCGACGGCCTGAACATTCCCACCTCACTTACGCACTGGAAGGGAGGGGTTATCGTCGCACAGGCCCCTGATTTTCTTTTTCTCGAGGACACGGATGGGGATGGGAAAGCGGATATGCGCACAACGATCATGACGGGTTGGGGGACGCGCGATACTCACGCGGGTCCGTCAAATCTGCGCTACGGAATTGATAACTGGATTTACGG
>JAKMGR010000147.1 GCA_022424805.1 Verrucomicrobiales bacterium | reverse complement strand
TCCCTACCTCGTCGACGAGGCCGGGGAATGGACCGTGCGCAAGGATGTGCGCAATGTCAGGGTGATGTGCTCGGGCAACAGTCCTGCCAAAGATCACATCAACGACTGGATGACGATCCAGGGCAACATAGGCCCGGAAATAGGAATTGGACACTTCGTTGGACACGTCACCGATGCCCCTGTCATGATTCTCAAAAGCTGCATCGGCAATCGCAGCCTGGGCTGGGATCTTCTGCCTCCCGGCACGGAGGCTTGGGAACACGGGGGGAAATTGCAGCCAGGCTATCGCGGGACTCCGGATGAACCGCAGGGCGACACCGGGGGTGACATGTCGAGAGGATGGTATGCGGGTTGCCAATACGATGGCGACGTGTCCGCCGCCAAGGCGGTGCTCGAGAATCTCGACAAGTATTACCCGGGGGCCACGGAATACGAGGTCGCTGGATTCTTCTGGTGGCAGGGAGACAAAGACATGCGCAACGCCGCGCACTTCGAAGCCTACGAAAAGAACCTGATCCAACTGATCAAGGCGCTGCGCAAGGATTTCAATGCTCCCAAGGCCAAGTTTGTCACCGCTTCTCTCGGGCAGACCAAGAAGGGTTCTCAGGGAGGTGACGGAAAGATCCTCGAGGCCATGGAAGCTGTTGCCAATAGCGAGGATCCCGAACTCAAGGGCAAGGTGGCCTTCGTCTACACGAATCCCCTTTCAAAGGGCGGTAGTTCCAGTGGCCACTACAGTGGAAATCCGGAAACCTACATGAACGTCGGCGAGGCAATGGGTAAGGCAATGGTCGAGTTGCTGGTCGAATGAATCGAGCTTGCTCCCTTTTTCCCTTTGCGATTCTCCTGGCGATTGGCATCGGGAACGCAAGATCGGAGGACGCCCCGTTGCTGGAGTTAGCAGCGCCATTTAAGGACAACGCCATTCTTCAGCACGAATCTGATGTCCCTGTCTGGGGTTGGGCCAAGCCGGGAACTCGAATCACGGTTTCCTTTGCCCAACAGAAAAAAGCGGTCGAAGCGGATTCTTCCGACTGCTAGGAAATTGCTTTTTCAACCCCGACGTCCGTACACCGCGCATCGAGCCGGGTTGGAGGGGGTGCCGCGGTACATTTGGCCGGGTCGCTCGGTAAAGAGACTTGGGTTTTGTTACCTGTCTCAGCGGATTGGAAATGGGGCACGGATGGGGCCCTATCAGATTTATACGACTCGGTGAAATTGTTTCGTCAAACGAGTCTCTATGATTGGGACGATGTGGTTGAGATGGTTTGTGCAGGTTTAGTCGGAAAGTTTTGAGTAAAGCAGGGCTCTCAATTGCAAATTGGCAGATCCTCGCTAGCCTTGAGGTCATGAAATTATTTTTAGTTCTCACCCTCGGTCTATTTTCTTCATTTCTAGCTACCGCGCAAGATAGCCAGCCATCAGCATCGTTTGTTGCCGCTATCGAAGAATTATTCGAGCTTTCCAATCAATCAGAGCAATACGAAATAGCGCTGGTTGCCGGCTTCGAAACCGGACTCGGCAATGCAGCTGCCAATATGCCTGCCGAACTAAAGCCGAAAATGGATCGCGCCATGGCAAAAGTGAAAGAATATATGCTGAAAGAGATGGGCTGGGATAAGGTAAAGCCAGACATGATCAAGCTCTACTCCGAGCATTTTAACGAAGAAGAAATCCGTTCAGTGATTCCTCTATTTCAGAATCCAAAGATGAAGAGTTTTGTGACTAAGCAAATGAAGTTGCTACCAGACTCGATGCAAATTGGGGCATCCAAGGCTGCCGCTTTGCAGCCTCAGATCATGAAAATCGTTCAAGAGGAGATGTCGAAGTAAATAGGGATCGCTTACTGCTAGGAAATTGCCGATTCCTCTTTGATTCCGTCCGGCTATGGGATTGTGGGGAGTAGAAAAGCTCAATCTCACTCGAAGGTATCCATGGGCGGAGCGCCCATGATCGAGTAGCCGCAATCGACGTGGAGCACTTCGCCGGTAACCCCGTTGGAAAGGCTGCTCAATAAATAGAGAGAGCTGTCGCCCACATCCTGTCCTTCGATATTTCGTTTCATCGGAGCTACCTTCGACGTGTAATCGATCATCTTGTCGATATCTCCAACGGCTGATGCGGCCAGCGTTTTCTGGGGACCGGCAGAAATGGCATTCACTCGAATATTCTGCGGTCCCAAATCGTAGGCCAGATAGCGAACCGATGCCTCCAGTGCCGCCTTGGCAACGCCCATGACATTGTAATTGGGAATGACCTTTTCACTACCGAGATAACTGAGTGTCACAATGGAACCACCATCCGGCATGAGCTTGGCTGCTTCCCTCGCCATCGGGATCAGGCTGTAAGCACTGACATCCAAGGCCAACGCAAAGCCCTCGCGGGTGGTGTCGACAAAAGTACCCTCGAGGTCTTCCGACTTGGCAAAGGCGATGCAATGAACGAAAAAATCGATGTCACCAAAATCGGATTTGATCGCGGCAAACCCGTTCTCGATCGATTCGTCGGACTGAGCATCCATCGGGCAGGCGAAGGAGACACCCTCTTTCTCGGCAATCTTTGTAATCCGGCGTTCAACCGCTTTTCCAGGAAGATATGCCAACCCGACTTCCGCCCCATGGGCCTGAAGGCTTTTCAGAATGTGGTAAGCGAACGAGTATTCGTTGACCAGTCCCGTTACGATTCCCCTCTTTCCTTCTAATAGCGACATCCTGCCATCTAGGGAAAAGAAGGCCTCTTTTCAAGGAATTTCTTTTTCGCTGAAAGCGAACCCGATTGTCCAAATTCATGCCCTTTCGTGCACTTGGTCCGGAAACTTCCTTAGCACAAAGACAATCCCCACCTAAGGCCCCCTTTCTCTTC
>JAKMGR010000002.1 GCA_022424805.1 Verrucomicrobiales bacterium | reverse complement strand
CCCGTTTTTGATTCTATTTATCGGCGTCGCCGTGGTCATTGGCATGATCATCGGCATGAGGATCAATGCCTTTGTCGCCCTCATCACCGCAGCGCTTGTCGTGAGCTTTCTTTCACCGGGAGAAATTGCGGATAAGGTATCCCGTGTCGCATCGGCCTTCGGTGCGACAGCCGGGGGAATTGGCATCGTCATTGCCCTCGCTGCCGTCATCGGAAAATGCCTGATGGACAGTGGTGCAGCCGATCGCGTTGTGCAGGCCTTTGTTAAAGGGATGGGAGAAAAACGTTCCTCGATCGCCTTGAGCGGAAGTGGATTTGTTCTATCGATCCCCGTTTTCTTCGACACCGTTTTCTATCTTCTTGTTCCCTTGGCTCGGTCACTCTACCGCAGCACGAAAAAGAACTATCTGAAATACGTTCTCGCGATTTCAGCTGGAGCCGCGGTGACCCACACTCTCGTTCCTCCTACGCCAGGGCCACTACTCATGGCTCAGCAACTCGGTGTCGATCTGGGAACCATGATTGGAGTCGGAGCCCTAGTTGGCATTCCGGCTGCGATCGTCGGCCTTCTCTTTGCTGGATGGCTCGATAAACGCATGCCCATTGAAATGCGACCACTCCCGGGAGAAGAAGAATCGGAAACGGTAGAAATCAGTGATCGCAAATTGCCCGGGCTATTTGTTTCACTTTTACCTATTCTTCTTCCAGTAGTTTTAATTGGAATGAACACGGCCCTCGAAACAAAAGCCAATGGGGAGCGCGCTGCGCAAATTACAGAAGGGGACATCAAAGACGCTACAGCCCTTAAGGCTGCCATAGCTTTGGCGACCGAAGCTCCTCTCCTTGCCTTGAAAGATGCCGACGTTCACGAAAGTGATGACCTTGCCGCGGCTATCAACGAAGCCCTCATTGACCGACAGGCTTTTGCCACCGGAAAAAACCTGGGGCGCTCCAATCTGGCGCTCGTTGAGAACGCAAACCGAAGCGCGCTGGAGGCAGTTCTCCCGGAAGCAGTTCTTGCCCGCCATGTCTGGGACACTCCCGCTCGCAAAGCAGCCAACGTCAGCAAGCTTTATGGAAACGCAAACCTTGCCTTGCTGCTCTCGGCTGTGATCGCAATCCTGCTATACGTCCGTAGTTGCAAGCCATCGAAGACCCAGTTTTCTGACATGCTAGAACATGCTCTGATGAGCGGCGGCCTCATCATTCTCATCACGGCAGCAGGTGGAGCATTTGGCGCTATGCTCGCCGCAGCCGGAATCGGAGAAGCGATTCAAGCGAGGTTCGCTTCCGCAGGTGCCAGCATGGGAATCAGCCTGCTGTGCCTTGCATTTTTCATCTCCCTGGTCATGAAAATTGCGCAGGGCTCAACAACTGTAGCCGTCATCACTGCTTCGGGAATGATTTCAGCGATGCTCGTGGGAGTTGATCTCAGCTTTCACTCTGTCTACCTCGCCACCGCGATCGGCGGTGGAGGGCTCGTTGGATCGTGGATGAACGATAGCGGATTCTGGATCTTCTCGAAAATGAGCGGACTCACCGAAGCGGAAGCGCTCAAGTCATGGACGCCTCTGCTCGCCGTTCTAGGAGTAACCGCATTTTTGATGAGCGTGCTTCTCTCGTTTGTCCTGCCATTGGCATAAATTCGCCGAAAGCGAATCACCCAAAGTTCGCGCGCAGTAAGCTTGACCTCGATGGCTACTTCGCGACAGTTCCGCCGTGTCGACTATTCCATACTACCTTCTCCTGCCCTTAGGTGCGGCGATCATCTATGCGCTGGGCTCGATCGCGATCAAGCGAGCGCTCAAGGAGGAGGTGACGATGGATCAGTCCTTCCATCTCACGAACTTCGTCCTTGGCGCGGCGTTTCTTCCACTTCTCTTTATTGAGAAAACGCCGCTCGACTGGACCGAAATCTGGCGACCACTTCTCATGGGAGTAGCGTTTTTCGTTGGCACGTGGCTGACCTTTATCGGAATTAAACGAGGTGACGTCTCTCTCGTGACGCCCATCATGGGAACCAAGGTGGTTTTTGTTGCGATCGGCATCGTCCTTCTCACCGGAAAAGAAATCAGTCCGGCGCTCTGGGTTGCCGCTATTCTCACTGCGATTGGCATCTTTCTCACCGGGGTCGCCGATTTTGCGAAGGGACGGCAACTGTTGTTCACACTCCTTGTCACACTCGCCAGTGCCGCCATATTCGGCTTGTGCGATGTCCTCGTAAATTGGTGGGCGAATGATTTTGGCCCGGTCAGTTTTCTTGCCATCGGATCGCTCGTTGTTGCAGCGTTTTCTATCGTGATGTGGCTCGCGCAGGGGCGACCGACTATGGCGATGCCGAGATCCGGCGCGACCTGGGCGTGGTGGGCCGCTGCCATGATCAGTGTTCAGGCCATGCTGATTGGGCTTTCGCTGAGCTTTTTCGACGATGCAACAGGGATCAATGTCGTCTATGCTTCCCGCGGCCTGTGGGTTATCATTCTCGTGGTTTTGTTTGGAGCCTTCCTTGGGAATTCCGAACACCAGAATAAGGGCAGGGGGTTTCTCTGGCGCGTGTTCGGAACCCTAGTTCTCACAGCCGCGATCATCATTGCCGTGGTTGATCGATCCAGAGCCGAAGCAGCGATCTTACACATTTCAAATGAGCGAATCTAGCGTCCAGGAAACGATCGGAATCATAGCCGGAAACGGGATTTATCCCGAGACCTTCGCGACGGCAGCTCGAAAGGCGGGGGTGAAAAAGCTCGTCGCAGCTGGCTTCACCAATGAGACGGAGCCGGATTTCGCAGGATTTGTCGACGAGATAGACTGGTTTCGCGTGGGGCAACTCGGCAAAATGATCAAATTTTTCGAAAAGCAAGGCGTGACAGAAGCCGTGATGGTTGGGCAGATCGCGCCGAAAAACCTTTTCGACCTGCGCCCAGACATACGCACCCTGAAAATGCTGGGGCGGGTGAAAGAGCGGAATGCAGAAAC
>JAKMGR010000703.1 GCA_022424805.1 Verrucomicrobiales bacterium | reverse complement strand
TCAAAGAGCTCGAGCTGTTTCTTTCGCAGTTCCTTTTTCAGCAGCGCGATTTTCTCCTGATGCTCTTCGCTTTCGATCAGGTTGTTGACATTGTCGAAGTCACTTTCGTTATCGTAAAATTCCTCGGATACACGCGCGCGGAAAAAACGGCCGGTAACGTCGTTGGTTTTTCCTTCGCGATGATGCTGCTCCCACGCCGGAGTCGCCTTCGCTTTCCAGAGATAGGCAAGATGCTGTCCCGCCGGCGCGAAGGGCATGTAGTTTTTGTGGTAGGAAAAGCGCTTATCCCGCATCACCCGAACATTGTCGAGACGCTCGTCAGCGCGCTCTCGAAAGGCGAAGTGAAACGGAGGCTCCGGTTCGGCACCGTCCCCGAAGAAAACCCGGCCTTGAAAGGTGGCAGGAATTTCCGCCCCTGCGAGGCTCAACCAGGTCTTCGGCATATCAATAAAACTGACGAGACGATCGACCGTCATGCCCGGCTTGTCGGCAGGATAGAGATGCTTGAATTTCTCTGGAATGCGGACAATCAGCGGGCAGTGGATCCCACTGGAGTATACGAAGCGCTTGCTTCGCGCCATGACTCCACCGTGGTCGGAGTTGTAGATGACGATGGTGTTGTCAGCGAGTCCGTCATTCTCCAACTCGGCGAGGCATTCCCCCACCTTGCTATCCATGTTTTCGACAGCGTCCGCGTATTTCGCGTAGTTTTTTCGGATCACCGGGAGATCGGGATGATAAGAGAACAGCTTCATCTCCGCTGGATCATTCCTTGTGCCTTCCACATCACCGTGAGCTTTGCTCTCGTGGCTCTCCGTGAAATTGACCACTGCAAAAAATGGCTGGCCGGGCTCTCGTTTTTTCCATCCGTATTTTACCCCTTTGCCCAGATCCCAAGGCTCTTTGTCTTCGCGCCCGCCGATGTTGTAGTCGGTCTTGCCTGGATTGGAAGTGTGATAGCCCGCCTTGTTCAGGAGATCCGGATAATAGAAAATCTGATCGTGCGGAATTTCATTCCGACTTCGCATTGGCTGGGTGCCATTGGAGACACCGTACATTCCCGTGATCCAGAGAGAACGGGTCGGCGCACATACCGCGGCATTGTCAAAGCAGTTGAGATAGCGAAAACCTTCGGCCGCTAGCTTGTCGATATTCGGCGTTTGCGCATTGGTCCCGCCGTAGCAGCTCACCCAAGAAATGCCGTTATCCTCGCTTGTGATCCAGAGAATATTGGGTCTGTCTTCGGCGAAAGAAACCACTGCTCCGAGGCCGATGAACACGAGGAGAAAAATATTTGGTAGTTTCATACTGAGGAAAAATTTCGGGGCACGAAAATAAAACGGAGATTCCAGAAATGCAGAGCTTTTTCATCCTTTTTCCCGGACGTGACTGAAGAGCCACTCGAAAAACTTTGGATCGGAATAGGGACGCCGCCCTGCGTCGTGCCCCATATCTTCGAAAATAATCAGCTCCGCTTTTTTCCCTCCGGCTTTTTCAATGGATTTGAGAATCATCTCGCCACGATCGGCAGGCACGACACGATCCTTCGCTCCGTAGTAGGTCCGCATCGGCAAGGTAGCAAGGTTCTTTCCCCATAGCTCAAGCTCTGTCGTGATGTCCTTCGGCCCTCCGGGGCCAATCCCCCCAACCATCGGCGCAACGGCAGCGAAGTGCTCCGGATTCACTCCCGCCCATGCGTAGGTGCCGTATCCACCCATGCTGGACCCAGTCAGGTAGACCCGATTTGGATCAATGGGGAAGACCTCAAGCAGATGAGCCAGGAGAATATTCAGGTCCGCCGGCACCCATCCGCCTTTGGCCCCGAACTCCATCGGGCTCCTGCCAGCCTGGGGTGCCACTACCAGAGATTTGAAGCCCGCCCTTTGCAGCGTCCTCAACGGGCCGAGTGGAGCACCCTTGACCTTCTGGATATTCATCCCTGTCCCACCTCCTCCATGGAGCACAATGAGAAGGGGAATCTTTTTTTCATCCTCCAACAGCTCTTCTCCGTGAACCCAGAAATCAGGATTCAGCGAAATCGTTTCGGCTGCCACAGATTCCGGCAAACGGTGAACGGCTCCCTCAGGTGGACGGGATTGTGCCTGGATAACCGTGGCAGCAAATAAGAAAAGAAAACTGGCAAGGGAAATGCGTATCATGGTGTTCCTCATCGTTCTCTAATGCGATAAATGCTACTTAAAAATCGGTCAATTCAGAAGAAACGAAACACAATCACAGGCCTCGTTTTTTCTCTCCTTCCTTCCGACGGCTACAGCCGAGGAAATCGACTGGGAAAAAGCGCGTGCTCTGTTTCAGAAGATGAAGCAGGGGCAAACGCTCTAAGCGGAGGAAAAATCAAATTCGAAATCGTATTTCCTGCCATCGAGAAAGCAGGGAAAAGTCTCACCATCGAAATGTACCCCGGCGAAAACCATGGATTCTGCTGGGGCAACCAGACGAGCGAAGAAACTGTGATTAAGGTCGTTTCAACAGCGCGTGCATTCATCGATCCGCTTCTAAAAACGAAGCCCGCCTGTTAGCGCAATTCACCCAAAATTTGTCTCGCACCATGA
>JAKMGR010000139.1 GCA_022424805.1 Verrucomicrobiales bacterium | reverse complement strand
TCACTGATCTGCTGCTGATTTTCAGCCAGCTCCCTAGCAGAATCCCGGATGCCACGCATCTCTTCGGCGAAACGATTGGAAGTCCGCTGCCGAAAGTCTTCCTCCATCTCTTCCAATTCTTCCTGCGCGCGGGTCGCCGAGTTGGCCGCGTCTGCGAGGTCGCCTTCCTCCAGTTTGTCTGCCGTTTCCTTAATGTTCTCGCGTGCGCTATCCAGTTCCTCTCGTTCTTCGGCCAGTCGCGTCTGATTTTCCTGGGAATCCATGCGCTCAGACAGGTTGTCCGTTTCGCGGAGCAATTCCCGCTGCTCTTCCTGGAGACGTTTCAGCTGGCGTTCGATCTCTTCTTTTTCCTGCTGATTTGCGTCCTGCAGTTGTTCTTCGAGTTCCTTGATCTTCTTAGCGATTGCTTCCTGACGTTTCGCGAGTTCCTTCAATCGGCTGAGAATGGCTAGATTCTCCTGTTGCTCTGCTGACTGCTGCTCTTCCTGGGCTTTGGAGTTTTCCTCGTATTTCAGCTCCTTCTGCTCGAGCTCGAGATTCATGTTCTTTTGTCTCTGCTGCTGCGACTGGCCTTTCGAGGGCTCCTTCTGCATGGAGATTTCTGACTCCCGATTCCGTGCTTCGATGAGTTTGGCGAAAACGGAACGCGCGGTCTGGTGGGCGGGAGAAATCAGATTCCCGTCCCGCTTTTCTGCCACTTCATTGAATTGCGTCGCGGCGTCACCCATCAGTTTCAGTGCTTCGGTGTAGATCTCTTTCAGCTTCGCGTCCTCCGCTTTTTCGATGACCTCGCCGGCTTTATCCGCAACCACCAGTTGCGACTTGGCGACGACGTCGATGTCACTGATCCATTCCTCGATCTTTTTTCCGATATCGAAATCTCTCCGCAACTTCCACGCGGCGTTGATGACTTCTTTCTGCAACTCAAGCAATTTGCCGGAGTCTCCACCTTCTCCACCTTCCCCGCTCTGCGGCTGGCCTTCGCGGATGATTTCTTCAAAAAAGCGTACCTCGGCGAAAAACATGTCACTGGTCGTGCGCCTGATTTCTCCCTCGCTATTGCGGTCTTCTGCCCAGAAGTAGTAGGTCAGAAGCTGCTTTGGCTCGGCGTCCAGTTTTTCCATTTCCACGCTCGAGATCAGTGGGTGCTGTTTGCCGCCGGGGAGTGGCGTTTCGGTCAGGGTTTCGGAGACCTCGTCGCCTATGAACTGATAAGCGAAGCCAGCCTTCTCAATCTTCACGTCGTCCTGAACGGTTGCTTCAATCGGCAGCTCCTGAACGGCTGAAATCTCGAAATCCTTTCCGGGAAAGGTCAGTTTCAATTCCGGTGGCAGATTTTCTTTCACATTCACCGTGAGCCATGGCGGACGTTTGTTGGAACGATCTGCTTCGTCGATGAGGTGAACGCGGTAGCGCTGGCTTTTCAGGGGCAAATGTGAGGCGACGAGAATCGTGGGGTCGGAGGAATCAGGCTTCAGTGGGATAGAGACTTCGTCTTCACCGTAGAGCTCGGCGAAGGAGAGCGGCTTGTTGACCTGTAATCTCCATTCGACTTTGGAACCTTCCATCACGGTAATTTTTCGCGTGTCGGTAATGGTCTCCGGCTCTTTCTTAAGAAATGCCGGGGATGTGATCACGGCATTGGCATGTTCCAGTTTGGGAAATTCAAAAACCTGGATCGAAAAGGATTTGGATTGCGTGTTGTCGAAGCGGACAAAATATTCCCCGGCGAGGTCCACCTTGGGAAGGAGGGCGGAAAAATCTCCGTCTTCGAGGCCAACCTGCATCGGGACGCGTTTTTCCCCATCGGCGTTTTTCATGACGAGCATGGCATCCGGTGGGGCCTGCTCAGGAAACGTAGCTTCGACAACGAGGCGCGAGCCTTTCTCCAGTTCCACATCACCAGGTGAAACTTCGATCACAATCTTTGGAGCTTCGGGAACTTCCTCTTTGACGAGATCCTTGGAGGCAATGTCAGGGCGATTCCCGGGACCCACTCCGAGCAACAACCAGATCGATAGGCAAAATGCGATGACGGCAGCAAACTGCGTCCACGCCGCAGCGAGGAGGCGACGAGCAGAGACTTTGCGCACCCACTGGTTTTTCACAGCGTGTTCCGAGACTTCGGAAAAAAGCTGTTTCTGGAGATAACCCAGCTCGCCATTCTCGTCGGGCTTCTGATCCATCGCCGCGAGGAGCGCCGAGCGGAGGTCGGGGTGATTTTCCTCCACTTTTTGCGCGAGATGCCGCATGTCTGGCTGTCGCGATGCGCGCGCAAGGCAAATCCCGGCAAGCAAGGTAAGAACACCGAGCCACCCAAAAAC
>JAKMGR010000683.1 GCA_022424805.1 Verrucomicrobiales bacterium | reverse complement strand
GTTTCTGTACCGGGAGCTCGAATTGCAGGAATATCTGATCGAAAATCATCCCCCGAAATATGGTCTTAATTTTCACTGGCCAAGGAAGATCGAGAAGACGGATACGATTGACGACTACCACCATATCTGGACGAATGGCAGCCCGGACTTGCCGAGTTACCAGATCAATCGAGCAAAGCTGGAGGCTGATTTGTTGCAGATGTGCATCGAGATGGGGGTGGAGTTTATCAATGGAAAGGTGAAAGACTTTTCGATTGGGTCCTCACAGGAAGCCCATCAGGTGATGGTGAAAACGCGGGAAGGTGAGCGCGATCTCACGGCGCGACACCTCGTTGATGCCGCGGGTAGGAAGTTCCTGATAGGTCGAAAACTCGACAATGTGGTGACCGATGTGGACGATCTGGTTGGTTTGGAAACGGGTTCAGCCTGGCTTCGGGTCGATAACATCGATCGTGATCTTTTTCAGAAGCGTCGCGAAGAGACGAATGGATCTGCGAGTCACTACTACGGGACGAATCACTGGTTCGGCCACGGGCATTGGGTCTGGATGATACCGATCGAGACCGAATCCCGCGCGCTTTCGATCGGGGTGATTCATCACAAGGATTACATTGAAGGTTCGAAGTTGAATTCGAAGCGGAAGTTCATTGAATTTCTGAAGGCGAATCACCGCATCCTTTACAATATGATCGAGAGCGGGGAGGTGATAGATTTCAAATACCTCCCGAAAATTGCTCACGGCAGCCGGGAAATGATCTCCAAGGATCAGTGGTATGTGATTGGCGAGGCTGCCAATATGTATGATCCCTTCTATTCCACGGGACTCGTATTAGCAGCGAATAATATTGAACTCGTGACCGAGGTGATTCGTGCGAAGAAGGCTGGTGAGTCAGATGCAGAGGAAAAGCGTGAGGCCTACGACGGGTTTATTCTCAAGGCTTCCCGGATTTACAATCATGTCTACCAGGATCATCCCCAGCACCTCGGGGACGCCAACGCGATGAGTTGGCGCATCTACATGGAGTCGATTTTCTGGTTCGGGGTCCTCGTGCCCATGTTCACCGGTAAGTGGCATCATCAGCAGGATTTTATTAAGCAATTCCACCGGATCTCGGATTTCTTTTTCCTGAAAAATGATTCGGTCATTTCATCTTTTTATCAGGAGCTAACTCGCGCCCAGGAGTCGGGGAAAACTCTTGGAATGCTGAACTACACGCGAACCAATCAACTAGCGTTCGGTTATAATCCGCTCCGAATCTGGGATGATTTTCGGCAGAATTCCAAATACGAGCCACGTCGCTTGAATGTTCTGCTGGGCATTCGGAACAGCATTTTCTTTCTCATGCTTCTCTATGCGAAGTTGCGGATCAAGAACTCCGGGATCTTTGGCTTATTTCAACCGCGAACAGTGAAGCACATGTTGTCTCTTGCGGGTTGGACGGTATACGCTGCAATGGGTGAAATCGGGCACCGCATCGAAGTCCGGAATCGTCCCGGTAATTCCAAATTTGCGATGCAGGAAGAGGATTTCAGAAAAAACTATCGATACGAGCGTCGGCTCGTGGAATGGGGTGAAGCATCTGAAGATGACCCGAAAGGCAGAGGAACTGCCAAATCTTCTGATTCTGTGGCAGGACCGCCGATAGCTCCGGTTTGAGGTTACGTTTCGATCGAAGAGGCCGTCGGCAGAGGTGGTCCGCCGAGTCTGGCTGTGACATCGGGATGCACGGCAATTGTTTCCCCCCATCTTTCAAGGTAGAGGTCGTAGCGCTGGGAAAGAAGATGAACGATCGCAACTCGGAGGATTAAACCGACTACATAAACCTGATGATGAGCGCGAGATACCCGACGATCATGAGGGGAAAGGAAATCAGTCCCGCGAGGATATAGTAAATGATAAGACACCAACCGACTTTTTTTCACAAAGTTGAATACGAATTCTTTGGAGAACCCTGCTTTGAAATCCATCATCAAATCGGATCGCAGCAAGACGGGATAGGAGAAAAGAGTGGGGCGATAATTACCGCGAAGTAGACGAGCACTCCAATATGAGCGAGGCCGATCATGAGC
>JAKMGR010000676.1 GCA_022424805.1 Verrucomicrobiales bacterium | reverse complement strand
TCAGGGCCGGATAAACATGCCCGCCGCGAATATTTGTGAAGCTGCCGATGTGACTGATCACTTTTCGAAATGCGTCCGGTCGTTCCCAGGCCACTGTGAAGGCACAAATTCCTCCCGAGCTGTTTCCGCAGATCACTCGCATGTCCGGGTCGTCGGTGAGTTTGTAATTTTTGCCGACTTCGGGAAGAATCTCTTCGAGAAGAAAGCGTGCGTATTGGTCGCTGAGAGTGTCGTATTCGAAGCTTCGATTCTTCCGTGCCTGCTGGCCTGCCTTTGCCGGAGGAATTACTCCCGGGTTGATGAATATTCCAATTGTCACCGGGATATCTCCGGCATGAATCAAATTGTCGAGAACGGTTGGCGCGCGGAACGGTCCGTTCTCCCGAACGAAGCCGCCGCCATCCTGACAGATCAACACGGCAGCCGGAGTCTTCCCATCGTATTGCGCCGGAACGTAGACCCAGTAGTCGCGAACGGTTCCGCGGAAAATTTCGCTCGTCCATTCGCGCTGCGACAGCTTTCCTTTCGGAACACCATCTTTCGGCATCGCGTCGGTGCCGGGCTTGTAGTCTTCGTCAGCCGCGAAAGCGGAAAGACTGAGTGACAGAGTAAGGCAAGCGAGGGCGGGGACGATTGAGTAGCGCATCGTAGAGGGTTAGGGGATCAACCTAAGAGGGGTTGGCGATGAATGTCACCCTTTTTGGTGCGACCAGAATGCGCTGTCTTTCCTTCTTTACCAACCAAAAAAGAAGGACAGAGGGCCAGAGGAAAATTCTCCAGAGAAAAACGGAGGCGTCGGTAGGCGAGGTCCGTGAAAGTGACCATGACTGACACAGCCGGATCCGAATAGTCCATGGTGGAAGGGAGAAAACCCGTGGAACGGCGTTGCGTAATAGTAGTCGCGCTGCTGGGGATAAGTATAACGAAACTGGTAAACTGGAGCGGACAAAGCGTGCTCTTCGAGAATCGATTTTGGATCAGTCGCACGGCTCGTGTTTGTATTGTTTTCAACCTGAGGTTCCGCGGATTCCTGTGTTTCGACTGGAGTTCGTCCATCGGAAGGTTTTTCCGCCCCGTGGCCAAAACGTGGTTTCGACTTTTGCGGTTCTACTTCTTTCCGTAGAGTTGGCTCTACCTCTGCTGGTTTGCTTGGGTAAACATACCCGGGAACGGCCTGAATGGGAGATAGCACGCGGATAGACTTGCTCGACGAACGTCGCTTGCCGAGGTCGCGCATATTTTTCGACCCTTGAAGAACTGTGCCGGTTGCGGTTCGGCCTGAACCTTTCTCAACAAATTGTCTTTCGATAATATCTGCCGATGTCTCGGACGCGATCCAGAGGGACGCTAGAACGAGCACCGCTGCGCTGAATCGTTTCGCCATCATGTTTTTATCGTAGTGCAAATTTGATTCAGAGGCCAGTGCAAAGCGATTGAACCCACTGGGTATTGTTTTGAAAGGGGGTGGGCGTGACGGAAGTGGGTGAAGCTAGATTCGAAAGATTGGACTGAGGTAGTTCACGATCATTCCAATTTATCGAATTCTCGCAAAAAAGAACTTACCAACGTGAATCGCGATTAGAACCAGAGCAACTGACTGGAATGAAACAGAAACCCACGTTCCCCGCCGAGCGCTTTTGGAGGAGTCAATTGACCTCAGCGTGGTGATGTCCATTCCCAGTAATGTGAGGCAAAAACCTAAGGCAAAGACTTACGAACACTCCGGTTTGAAAGATCGCAAAGGCTGTAATCATGACAACCATGAGCCTCGGAATAGAGGGCGTAGCCACTGCCTTCTTTACAACGATCTTCCAGCAGTTCTGCCAGACTATGCCGCAGCACGAGATTTCTGAAAAAGGTTCAGATGCAAGAGTTGGGTATCCGTCTCTGTTTTGCAATCCCATTCCACTCCCCAGTTTCCACTTGAGATTCCTTCGCTCCGCAGCGATGGATTCTCCACTATGGCATTGGAAAAAATTACCTCCATTTCTGGAACTGGCGTTTATGTGGAGGGCTCGGACATTGATACCGACCGCATCATCCCGGCGCGTTTCATGAAGTGCGTCACTTTTGACGGCCTCGGTGAATATCTCTTCTACGACGTCCGAAACGACACGGAAGGAAATCGTAAAGACCATCCGCTCAATGATCCGAAATACGACGGGGCCAGCATTCTTCTTTCGGGAATCAATTTTGGCTGCGGCAGCTCCCGTGAGCACGCTCCACAGGCCATTTACCGCGCCGGCTTCCGGGCGGTGATTGCGCAGAGCTTCGCGGAAATTTTCTTTGGCAACTGCGCGACTCTCGGCGTGCCATGCGCGACCGCTTCTGCGGAAGACATCGAGAAGATTGCGGCGGCAATCGAAGCCGATCCATCGATCGAAATCACAATCGATGTGGAAGAAAAGGTGATTCGCTTCGGCGACGGTTCTGTGGCGGCTGGAATCCCCGACTCGGCTCGCGACGCTTTCCTCAGCGCGCAGTGGGATCCGATCGGTGAGCTGCTTGACGGCGCACCTGAGATCGAAAAGACGGCAGGCGCTCTCGCCTACATGAGTCGCTAGCGCGGCTCATTTTCTGCCTCTTGTGATCTTTCCGCACTCGAAGGTGCGGGCTCCGCTACTCTTTTGAAGCGTCCGTGGAATCACCTCCGCCGCGGTTCACTTTGGGCAGTTCGAATGGCAGATTCGGAATGTCTGGGCCTTCCATCTTCTCGGCTTTTTCTCGTTCGAGAACATGCTTGCCGTGGCAGCCCCGCCGTCTTCTACCGCTTCAGCAGCAGGTGCGGGAGAATTGTCTACAGTGTCGAATCCTTGTGGAATCTCGGCGGGAGCAGCCTCTGCAGCCGGGGCTTCTGGAGTAGGTGCTGGTGCTGCCGGTTCAAGTGGTGCGGGAATTTCTTTGGAAAAGGGTGCTTCTTCAGATACAGGAGCTTGAAGCTCGGAAAGAGGCGCTTCTGGCTCAAGAATCAAAAGTGATTTAT
>JAKMGR010000667.1 GCA_022424805.1 Verrucomicrobiales bacterium | reverse complement strand
GCGATCCTCCTCGGTTGCGTACACCCGATACGCTTCCCCTTCATCCCCCGCCCTGCTTGAAGCGCGATCTTGGGCAGCTGGGTTGTTTTTCCGGATCCCGTATCGCCACACACGATCACGACAGGGTGATCCATCAGCGCTCTGCCAATGTCTTCCCGCCGCCTTGAAACTGGCAATTCATCTGGATACGAAATCTTCACTCCGAAATCGATCTATCCGTTGGCCACTTTTTGCAAGCCGTGCTTGCCCTGATAGACTGTTGCCGCCTACAATCCGACATGCTCCCGGTAGATAAAATAAAATACACGATTTGGGCGAAGAATACGGAGCGAGCAGTCGCGTTTTACCGCTATGCCTTCGGTGCCGAGGTCGTGAAACAAAATCCCCACATCACCGAGCTCGAGATCGCAGGGGGAATCATTTCAATTCACGGAGGCGGAGAAGGAAAAAAGACGTGGACGGGAATCACGCTGCAAATCCCTGATGTCGTTGAGGGAGCAGCCGTCGTCAGAAAAGCAGGTGGCCAGTGCCCTCGCGAACCAGAACCCGAAGACGGTGAACCGCCCCATCTGGCGATGTGCATCGATACGGAGGGCAATGAAATCATGCTGACCCGGGCTCGGAGCTAGTTGAGCGACTTTGTTTGCATGTCGGGGTTCCACCTCAACTACCATGCCTCTTTTTGCTTTCTCCATTTTCCTGAGCGCGTTCCTACTCTTCCAGGTTCAGCCGGTAATCGCTCGCTACATTCTTCCCTGGTATGGGGG
This sequence comes from Verrucomicrobiales bacterium, assembly GCA_022424805.1. Classification (GTDB taxonomy): domain Bacteria; phylum Verrucomicrobiota; class Verrucomicrobiia; order Verrucomicrobiales; family DEV007; genus Arctic95D-9. Next base: position 2,331 of record JAKMGR010000667.1, on the reverse strand, counting down.
AAGCCCGGCCGTCTGGACGAGTTGCCTGCTCTTTTTCCAGGTCGGGTTGCTTGCCGGTTATACTTACGCCCACGGCCTTGTCACCTGGTGCCGCAAGCACCCTAACTTGCAGTATGGAATTCATCTTGGACTGCTTGTCGTGGCCCTGTTTACCCTTCCTATCACTCCGGACGAATCGCTCAAGCCTGATGGCAACGAGTCGAGTCCCGTGAAAGGCATCCTGCTCCTGCTATCCACCACAGTCGGCTTCCCCTACTTGCTGCTCTCAGCTTCCGGGCCGCTACTGCAGCACTGGTTTGGAGTAACTTTCCCGGGCAATTCTCCCTATCGCCTCTATTCCATTTCGAACCTTGGTTCGATGTTGGGGCTGCTGACCTACCCCTTCTTTTTTGAGCCACTTCTTGCCGTGACCAACCAGACAATGGTTTGGTCGCTGGGATTTGTGATTTACTCCTTCGCCGCAGCAGCGTGTGGATTGTCCTATTTCCGAAAGGCGAGGGAGTCGCATCAGGAGAGTTCGGAGAAGAAGGAAGAGCCTACAGATGCAAGGCGCCCTTCAATTCGCGATTGGGCAGTGTGGATCGCTTTTGCTGCCTGCGGTTCGATGATCCTTCTGTCCCTGACGAACCAGATGTGCCAGGACGTCGCCGTCGTTCCCTTCCTTTGGGTCGCTCCTCTTTCCCTCTACCTTCTCACCTTCGTGATTTGCTTCGACCACGAACGCTGGTATCAGCGCTGGGTTTGGATTCCGTTCGCGGCATGCTCGGTGGCAGCGGTCGTTTATCTGATCAATCAGCAGTTTGCTGATGGTGAAATCCACCTTGGCTGGCAGCTCACGATCTACCTGGCATGTATCTTTTTCTGCTGCCTTGTCTGCCACGGGGAAGTCGTCCGTAACAAACCCGCACCCCATTACCTGACGGGATTCTATCTGGCCATTTCAATCGGCGGAGCGCTGGGAGGTTTGTTTGTCAGCCTGATCGCCCCCCTCATTTTCACTGGGTATTGGGAACTCCATGTTGCCCTCTTTCTCCTGGTTGGATTGTCGGCTCTAACTCTTTTCCGATCTGGCGAAAAACTGCCGAAGAAAATCTTCATCCCGATTTGGGCCGTCCTCACGGTCACGGCGCTGGGCTCTCTTCACATCGGATTAAAGAAGCATCTCGAGGACACTCGGAATGGCAGTCTTTTTGCGAGCCGTGGTTTCTACGGTGTTTTGCGAGTGTATGAAATGAACTCGCTTACCGATGACGCCTTCCTTGCTCTATATCACGGTCGGATAAGCCACGGGCGACAATATCTGAACGAAGATTTCCGCGAACTCGCGACCACCTACTACAGTTTGGAAAGTGGCATCGGAGGAGCCCTTGCCGTCTATTCTGAGAGCAAGGGGCCAGATGACCCTGGAATGCATCTTGGTGTGGTCGGCCTAGGCGTCGGCACACTGGCAACCTACACAGAAACAGGCGATAAAGTTCGATTCTACGAAATCAATCCTCAGGTGGAAGATATGGCACGCAGTCATTTCAGTTATCTCGAGGACTGTGACGGGGACGAATCAGTTGTGATCGGAGATGCCCGGATCTCACTCGAAAAAGAGCTGAAGGAAAGTGGCTCACAGGAATTTGATATCCTCGTCGTCGATGCTTTTTCCGGTGACTCCATCCCCATCCACCTAATGACGAAAGAAGCTTTCGAGCTCTACTTTCAGCATCTGAAACCGGGCGGCATCCTTGCTGTCCACATCAGCAATCTCCATCTCGAATTGAGTGATCCTGTCAGGAGGATCTGTAAAGAACTTGGCTACGATGCAAATCGGGTCGCCTACGATCCTGAAGAGGACAACTACCACAGCTACTACTCCGACTGGATCTTGATCTCTTCTAACAAACGTTTGAAGAAAATGCTTTCTCACAAGGGCTACCTGTCCGAGTGGGACGAAGAAGACGCCAAAGAAATTCTCTGGACCGACGACTACTGCAACTTGCTGCAGGTGGTGGAGTGGTAAGCCCTCTCTATCAATCCGTCTCGTAAGGCCAATGTGTCTTCGTCCACAATCCGCCATCTACGTAGATGGTCTGCCCTGTGACAAAATTAGCCTCGTCACTGGCAAGATGAACGACCATGCGCGCAACATCTTCCGGCAAGCCAACGCGCCCCATCGGAGTCAGGGGTGACCAATCGCCCGAATAGTCGGGAGACTCCTCCTTGGTCCGTTCGATTTCAATCGCTCCGGGCGCAACGCAATTCACACGGATGCCGTATTTACCTAATTCACAGGCACTCACCCGAGTCAGCTGATCCAGCCCACCTTTCGACGCGCAATAGTCG
>JAKMGR010000136.1 GCA_022424805.1 Verrucomicrobiales bacterium | reverse complement strand
ACTCTGGATTTTCAGCATCGCGAGATCCGTCGGACTGACTTCGCGTGGCTTTTTCTCCTCCTCGCTTTCAGGAAATTTCGGAGAAAACAAATTTACTGACCAACCAATAAAAAACACCGATAAAATGACAACAGGCCATGCCCACCAACCCGCATTCTCTTTGGGCAAAGGAGGAGGCGCTGCCTCGCTCGGGGGAGTGGAGTCAATCATGTAAGAGAAAGGCCTAAGATGCCGGACCAGACAGGGTTGAGTCAGTGACTGAACCCTGTTGGGTGCGGGAACTGCCCCTGTTTGGTGCTAGACTAAACAGGGTTACCTCAGCGGGAAAAACTGGCTATTTTGCGCTGACGTCGTAGCTGATCACGATTTCCTGATCGCGGAGATAAAGCCTCCCTCCAACGACAACGGGATGAGTCCAGATCTTGCCTTTAGGATTTCGATTTTCGCTTTGCGGGTCCAGAGTCATCTGACCGAGCTGCTCAAAACCGTCCGGGCTCGCCTCGGCAAGTGTGATTACTCCGTCGCCCTCGTTCAGCGCGTAAAGCTTACCGTCAGCTACGTGAACGGCACCTTTCGAAGTGTATTGCCCCTTTTCATTCCAGGTCATTTCGCCCGAATCCCAATCCTGACATATCAGTCCACCACCATCGGAAAAGCCGTAAAGTTTTTCGCCCACTTTCACAACGCCACCGTGGTGGTTCTTCATCGTCTTATTCACCCAGACGTCTTCGGTCGAGAAGTCTTCTTTCACCCGCACAAGCTTGCAGCCCACGCCATAGCCAGAGGTGATGTAAATTTCATTTCCGTCAACAATCGGAGTTGGAATCACGGCAGTTTTCCCATCCCAAGGAGAACTCCAGAGCTTCTTACCATCTTCGGCCGCAACTCCGACGAGCTCTTTTTCAAAAAGGCGAACATACTGCTTCACTCCGTTGATTTCCGCCGGGACAATCGATGCATACTCAGCTTTTCCGGGCTGCACATCATCAGCTTTCCACGCGACAGTACCAGAGTCTTTCTTGAGAGCCACAATCCCGGCATCGCTTCCACCAGGTGAAATGATGAGGAGATCCCCATCGACGAAGGGCGAAGCGGAGTATCCCCAGCCACCCCATTTGCCACCGAAATCATCGACGTAGTTTTTGCTCCACTCCTTCTTGCCGTCTTCGGCATTCAGGCAAACCAGCGTTCCCTTTGGTCCGAGGGCATAAACTTTTCCACCTGAAACCGTGGGTGTGCTTCGTGGACCGTGTCCCCAGCCCGCGCTGTAACCGCTCTGGTCATCTGTTGCGTAACCTGTTTTCCAGACTTCTTTGCCGGAGGCAATATCAACACAAACGACCGTCACTTCGTCACCCTGCGTACCCTGAGTGTAGAGCATGCCACCAACGATGGCCATACCAGAGTATCCGAGGCCAGCTCCCTCGTAAACCCAGAGCTTCTCGGGGCCGCCGTCGGGCCACTCGTCGAGAAGATCCTCATCGGGAGAAATACCATTGAGGTTTGGCCCCCGAAATTGAGGCCAGTCCGCTCCGCCGGCGCTGCTGGCACTTCCCGCACTTTGCTGGGTTATAAAATCCTGATCGGCTTGGCTCAAAGCTGATACTTTCACCTTACCAATCGCACCGTTAGCAAGACGAAGGTGAACAGTATCACCCTCGACTTTGATCATTTCCGCCTCAATTTCCTTTCCAGTTGCCGCCTGAGTCCAGGTCCGGGCAGAAAGATTGGATGTGATAAAAAGAAGGGCCAGCAGGAGAGTCGTCGCAAGTTTCATCGCGTAAGTGTCGCTGTTTTCTCAGTAATTGGCAAGTGACGAGCGTAGCGCGAACGGAGATGAGATTTTTGTCACGAAAAACAAAAAAACCGGACGGTTTTCCGTCCGGTTTTTCATGTTGTTGAGGCTGCTGCGGTTGCCTTGTGATTAAAAGTAGAAACGTGGTGATCGGGGGCGAAATTGAGTCAGCCGACCAGAATCATACTGCGCGCAGCCCAAAAACTACGTTCTTCTGATGATTCGCATGTCTGGTGTCTGCCAGTCATATTTCTTGGATTCTTTGGATTTTTTCTTTCCCGTAAACCATACTGTTCAACCGCATTTGTAGTGATACATTTCCCGCTATGCAGAAACTCGCCGCGTCGATTCTCCTTTTCCTATTCTCCATCCCTGTAATTGGCCATACGGAAGGAGTCGCAAAAAACGCACGTCAGGACCCGGCGCTCCGCGTCACTCTGGAAGGCGCTTATAACGGCTGGATGCAGGCGATGACTGCGGGCAACCTAGAGCAATGGGAGAAATTTACCGCCTACTCGCGCCAGATCGAAACTCGCAATCGGATCGTCTCGCAAAAGGCCCCGTTTCCCCAAGCTCTTTTCGAGGATCCGATTCAACCACCATCGCTCGGCGGGATGGTTGCACTCGGAGTCTACAGCACAGGAGTGACAGCGACCTCAACCTATTATGGAAAGGCAAACTTTGGAGGTGGCCCTGAAGCTGTCCGCGAAAATCTGCTCGTACTCCATTTTCTCCGAGAAGATGGGAAATGGAAGTTCGACAACCTCCGTGTTGTAAAGTTGGGCGGGGATGCCGACCTCCTGCTGAAAATTCGGAACTCCGATTTTTCCTTTCTCGCCGATATGGAGTTCCAACCTCTCGCTGAACTCCCTCCGGTCCCACAACCGGTCAAGCCGCCAGAATTTATCGCAGAGGCCTGGATCGATTCGACTGGTTACAACGTCACCATCACAGTGAACGGACATCGCACCGGCAAATTTACGAATGTCAAAGTAACCGAATTGGTGAATGGCGGACTCCGCACGGGAGTGAATACGATCGAAATCAAAACCGAGCGTTTGGAAGAGATCGACGGGAAGACTCCGAAAGTCGAAGTCGCCATCTACGCAGCCAGAGAATCAGGCAAGCCAGCAAATCGCATGTTTCACTTCAAACCGACCGGAGCAATCCCGCCGGTAACGAATTCAAACTTTGAAGTGAAGTAGAGGGAAATCCTCCTTCAGTCCTTCATCAAAACGACGCGAAAACCGACGTCATAGCGATCCTCTGAAGAAGGGCGAGCCCCCATTCGGTTGGCGATCGCGAGATCATATTGAGATGATCGAGTCCAGCCACCTCCGCGGAGAACCTTTCTGTCAGTACCAACCCACTCCATGACCGGAGTTGACCCTTCTCTGCGAACTCGTGTGATGATGGTCTGGGAATACCAGTCACTGACCCACTCCCAAACATTCCCTCGGACATCGTAAAGCCCGTATTCATTGGGAGCGAGAGTGCCAACTGCAGCCGTTGATTTTTTCCGATCAAAAAGACTGGAGATCGCAGCATCGAGCTTCTGATTTCCAACAAATTTACTCCATTCGGCGTCGGTGGGAAGACGATAGCGATAGCCCTCTGGAATATTCCCGAGTCCCTTCTCTAGAACAGTAAGCGCTTCGCAGAACTTCGTGGCGTCATACCAAGTCACACTCTCGACAGGGTGATCGGGCTTTTTAAAGTAGCTCGGATTGTTTCCGGCAACGCGCTCATACTGGGCTTGCGTCGTTTCATGTACAGCAACCCATCCTCCCATCGTTCCTACCCAGGAAAGCTCCTGACCAATTCCGTTTTTGAAGCTGCGACTTGTCACTGGTGCTGGATCGTAGGTCAACGCCGCTCCAAAGTTCATTTTGCTTCCTGCACTGACTGTTCCGGAAACAGTGCCGTCACGGTAATGCTCCTTTTTCAAAAGCCAGGAATAGGCACCCGGAGGGACAACTGGCAAACTAAGCGGTGTGCGCCCGATTGGAACGCCGTTGGACAAGACTGTTGCACCAGACGGCTCGCTCGTCAGATTGACGTTTCCAAAAGCGAAAGAGAAAGAAACCGCGTTGCTCCCGGCATCCGACTCGACTCGCGAGCTTTGCTGCACCGCCCCAAGCTTTTCATGCTGCGCGCTGAAAATATAGTTCCCCTGAGGCAGTTCTGCCCGGAAGGGGGTGGTTTCATTTCCATTACCAATGCGCTTTCCATCCGCGAAAACTGCTGCACCAGGCGGAGTGCTCTCAAAAGACACAAGAGCTCGTTCCCAGGAAAAATCGAGATCCTCGGTCACCCCGTCAACAACCTCTACGGTGCGACTGATCGGCTCCCAATCCTCGTAACGCAGCTCAATACGGTGCTTTCCGACGGGAAGGCCACTCAAATTAATCGGCGTCGCGCCGACTTTGGTAGTCTCTTCGCTAGTATCAGCCGCTTGAATCCAAACTTCTGCACCAATCGGATCGCTCGTGATTTTCAATCCGCCTTTGGCAAAAACGGCAGACACGGAGGTGTGCCGATTGTTTTCCACTCGAACCTTTTCCGAATATTCTGGCCAGCCCTCGACAGCCAGACGCACTTCGTATTCACCCGATTCGAGATGATCAATTTTTATTGGTGTGCTCCCGACTTTCACGAGTTCCTTTTGGTCATTCTCAATTGTTTTAATAATCCGGAAATCAGCTTTTGGTTCGCTGACGACCTCCAATTGTCCGGCACTCTGACTCAGCGTGATTGAATCGAGTTTGATCGGATCCTCACTCTGCACCATAATTTTCTTCGTAACCGACTCAAAGCCTTCTTTGGAAATGACAAGCTCGTGCTCACCAAACGGAAGACGAGTGATCAGAGCCGGGCTCATAAACTCCCCTACTCCGTCCACAGTGACTCTCGCTCCATCGGGTTTCGTCACGACTTGCAAACTGCCCCGAGCTTCATCAAGCCTGCGGTCAATCAGAGGCAGGGAGGCCAGCGCATCGGGATTTTCAGGATCGAGTTCACGAACCTCTTCAAAAATTTTCCTCGCTTGAAACCAATCGCCTTCAGCCACTGCTATTCGTGCTTCGGCAACTTTCTCGGCGACTTTCCGATTTTTTGCCGTTTCGGCAACTTCAGCCGTTTTTGCTTCCTCACCACGCTTCGATCCGAAATAGAGGCCAGCTCCCGTTCCTGCCGCCAGAGCCACGAAAACCAGCAATACCCAGAGCCACGGAGAGGACTTCCGCGGCTGGATCATCCGCGGAGGAGGCAAGTCTATTCTAGTGGTTTCGCGATTCATCCGGTTTAGGCGGCAAGAAG